>JAAHIA010000210.1 GCA_010671975.1 Leptolyngbya sp. SIO4C1
TCCGCTCTCTGGCGTGCTGCTGCTCAACGTGATATATGCTCTGGTCTACACGCTGCTGCTGCTGCTGATTGCCGTCAGTATTTTTGCCAGGCGACAGTTCTAGGAAGTTTTAGGAAGGCAGATTTTTCTTCTCGCTACAATCACAGTAGACAACCCCCTTATTTCTTCCTAACTCATGCCTACTGACAAACTTGCGCAGCTCCAAGCTCTCTTCACCCAGATGGATCGAGCGCTGATTGCCTACTCTGGCGGCATTGACAGTACGCTGGTGGCAAAAGTTGCCTACGATAGGCTGGGCGATCGCGCGCTGGCGGTGACGGCTGAGTCGCCGTCGCTGATGCTAGAAGACTTTGAAGATGCGAAGGTACAGGCACAGCAGATAGGCATTGCCCATCGGGTCGTGCAGACGCATGAGATGGACAATCCGAACTATACGTCAAATCCGGCTAATCGCTGCTACTTCTGCAAGAGCGAGCTGCACGATACGCTAAAGCCGCTAGCGCTCGCAGAGGGCTATCCCTACGTGGTAGACGGACTCAATGCTGACGACCTGCAGGACTATCGCCCCGGCATTCAGGCTGCCAAAGAGCGCGGCGTGCGATCGCCCCTTGCCGAAGTTGGCATTAGCAAACTAGAGGTGCGGGAGCTGTCTAAGCAGCTGGGCCTACCCTGGTGGGATAAGCCCTCACAGCCCTGTCTCAGCTCGCGCTTTCCGTATGGCGAGCTGATTACAGCTGAGAAACTGCACCGAGTCGGTCGCTGTGAGCGCTATTTGCGCAGCTTGGGCCTAAAAAATTTGCGGGTACGCTCGGACAGTGACACGGCAAGAATTGAGCTGCCGCCGGCACAGATTAAAGACTTTGTCATGCACACCGATCTAGACGCGCTAGTAGCCGCCTTTCAAGCCTACGGCTTTACCTATGTGACGCTTGACCTTGAAGGCTATCGCAGCGGTAAGCTCAACCGAGTGTTAGAAACAGCTGCAGGATAGACGAAAATTCGATACGTTACTGGAGAGGCGCTCACGGATTGCTGAGCGCAGCAGGCGCGCTAGCTTGAAGCCATCGGCGCACGAGATTCGATTTAAAGAGCAGGATATAGCAATGATTCAACTGTTGGCAGGCGATATTGGCGGCACCAAGACCATTCTGCGGCTAGTTCAGGCAGACGGTGACGATCTGCAGCACTGTGCAGCCCGCGATGTGCGCTTAGAGACGCTGCACGAAGGGCGCTTTGCCAGCAGCGAATTTTCTGATTTGGTGCCGCTGGTGCAGCAGTTTCTCACTGCGGCAAAAGACCGAGTATCGGCCGTCGAGCCGCGCTCGGCCTGCTTTGCGATCGCGGGGCCGGTGACTGAAAATACCTCACAGCTGACGAATTTAGCCTGGTCGCTCAGCGGCGAGCGACTCGCTATGGAGCTGCACCTTGAGCAAGTGCAGCTGATTAATGACTTTGAAGCGATTGGCTACGGCGTGCTCGGGCTTGAGGACAACGATTTCTACACGCTGCAGACAGGTCAGCTCAATGATACGGCACCGATTGCTATCATCGGCGCGGGGACCGGCCTCGGCCAAGGCTTTTTAATCAACACCGACGGGCGCTACTACGTTTTTCCGTCTGAAGGCGGCCATGCTGACTTTGCCCCCCGCTCTGAGATTGAGTTTCAGCTGCTGCGATACCTGCTTGACAAGCATACGATTGCGCGGGTGTCAGCTGAGCGGGTCGTCTCTGGGCAGGGCATTGTGTCTATCTACCAATTTTTACGCGATCGCAAATTTGCGACCGAAACAGAGGCGCTCTCCCAAACCATTCGCAACTGGGAGCAGCAGGCTGGTCAGCGCACAGCCGAACTGCCCGACCCGGCAGCGGCAATTTCACAGGCGGCCCTAGTCGGGCATGATCCGCTGGCGGCAGAAACCATGTCGCTGTTTATTGGGGCCTATGGCGCCGAGGCTGGCAATCTAGCGATTAAGCTGCTGCCGTTTGGCGGTCTCTATGTCGCAGGCGGTGTTGCAGCCAAAAATATTCAGCTGATCAAGTCAGGCAAATTTATGCAGGCTTTTAATGACAAAGGGCGAATGCGGCCGCTGCTAGAGAAAATTTCGGTGCGAGTGGTGATGAACCAGAGCGTTGGCCTGATTGGAGCCGCGCTGCGAGCAACGCGGCTGTAGACGCTAATCGCTAGAATGGAACCGGTAAAATTTGACGGCTAGCGAAGTCGCTGAAGAGACATGGCAGGTCATAGCAAGTGGGCCAATATTAAGCGCCAAAAAGCCCGCGTTGATGAGAAAAAAGGCAAAGTGTTTGCCAAGCTGTCGCGCGAGATTATTGTGGCAGCGAAGCAGGGTACCGACCCGGCCGGCAATTTTCAGCTGCGCACGGCGATCGAGAAAGCCAAAGCTGCCGGCGTACCGAATGACAATATTGACCGCGCGATCGCTAAAGGATCGGGGCAGCTGGGCAGCGACGACGATGCCTATGAGGCGATTCGCTATGAGGGCTACGGCGCGGGCGGCGTAGCCGTGCTGATTGAGGCGCTGACCGACAATCGCAATCGCACAGCCGCCGATCTGCGCTCGGCCTTTAGCAAAAATGGTGGCAACCTCGGTGAAACCGGCTGCGTTGGCTGGATGTTTGAGCAAAAAGGCGTGGTGGTGCTGGCGGGGCAGCTAGAGGAAGAGGCGCTGCTAGAAACGGCTTTAGAAGGCGGAGCAGAATCTTACGAGCTAACCGAAATCGAGGAAGAGATGCCGGGGGCCGAAGTGTTTGGCGCACCGACTGACTTAGAAGCGCTGAGCGAGGCGCTCAAGGCCGCCGGCTACGACGTGCGTGAGGTTGAGCTGCGCTGGATTCCGAGCAACTTTGTCGATGTCAGCGACAGCGACCAGGCCAGGGCGTTGCTCAAAATGATGGAGGCGCTCGACGATCTCGACGATGTGCAGTCGGTGACGGCAAATTTTGACCTGGCCGATGAGGTGATGGCGGTGATGGCCTGATTGCTCAGCGGCTTTTATCGCGTCAGAATAGAAATAGGGCAGGGTGAAATTCACGTTAGGGATTTATGGCAACAATCGCTCAAATGCGTCCAGCTTCTTTGCAGCCGTCGGTTCACACGTTTGATGTGGCGATTGTGGGCGGCGGCATTGTCGGGCTGACGCTGGCCTGTGCGCTGCGCGATAGCGGCCTTTCAGCCGTGGTGATTGAGGCGCAGACGCCGGCGCAGACGGCAGCGCGGCAGCGGGCCTATGCTTTTTCACCGATGTCGGCGCGCATTTTTCAGTCGCTAGGACTTTGGGAGCAGGTTGAGCCAAAGATCACGCATTTTCAGCGAGTGCGCATGTCGGATGCTGACTGCCCACAGGTGGTCAATTTTCGCACTCAGGATGTCCCTACAACACCGGGCGGCGCGGTCTACTACGGGGCAGAGCACCCAGTGCTAATGCAGGCGCTGCAGGCCGGCCTGCGACAGGCTAACGCTATCGACTGCTGGTATGAAACCAGGCTGCAGCACATTCAAACCGGGGCCGAGACGGCTGAGCTAGTTGTCGAGCGAGCCGGGCAGTTGCAGCGCATTCGGGCACAGCTGCTGGTGGGGGCAGACGGGGCGCGATCGCAGGTGCGCGCCCATGGCAATATTGAAACGCTGGGCTGGCAATATTGGCAGTCCTGCATCACAACCGTTTTGCAGCCAGAGAAGTCGCACCAAAATACGGCCTACGAAAAGTTTTGGCCCAGCGGCCCGTTTGCGATTCTGCCGATCTCCAACAACCGCTGCCAGATTGTTTGGACTGTGCCCCACGCTGAAGCAAAAGCGCTGCTAGCGCTGCCGAGAGAACAGTTTATGACGGAGCTGAAGCGCCGCTATGGCAGCGAGATGGGTGATATCACGATGCTCAGCGAGCCGCTGATGTTTCCGGTACGGCTGATGCAGAGTCAGGCCTATGTCAGGCCGCGTCTAGCGCTGATTGGCGATGCGGCCCACTGCTGCCACCCGGTAGGCGGGCAGGGGTTAAATATGGGTATTCGCGATGCGATGGCCCTAGCTCAGGTGCTCAAACGCTCCAGCGGACGCGATCTAGGCGATCTGAAACTGCTCAAGCGCTACGAACGCTGGCGCCGTACCGAAAACTGGATCATTCTTGGCCTGACCGATACGCTCAATCGCACCTTTTCTAATCAGATTTGGCTGCTGCAAGGGCTGCGCCGCAGCGGCTTTTGGCTGATGGATCATGCCCCCTGGCTGAAGCGGCTAGCGCTGCGGATCATGACTGGCTTTTTCGGTCGCTACCCAGTGCGGTGAAAAATCTACTCAATTCCAGAAATTTCAGAGACGGCTACCTTCAGCGATTGCAAAAATCGGCGCAGCCTGAGAGGACGGTGTCGTCCCGGTAGGTAGGCCGCCTGAATGGTTAGCCTAGGTGCTTGCCAGCCTGGCAGTAAATCAATCAGCCGCTGCTGCTGTAAATCGCTTTCGATCAACCAGCGCGGCATCACCGAAAAGCCCAGTCCCGCGAGCGTCGCTCGATGTAGCGCGAAGATGTTGTTGGTCGCCATGCGCACGACTGGCGATAGCGTAGCCGCTCTGCCACTCAGATGGGTTAGCGGAATATGACCGCCTTCAAACGGGTCGAGAGCAACGCAGGGCAACTGCTGCGCAGCCGCAGGCGTCTTTGGCTTACTTGCAGCTGTAATCAGCTTAGGTGCCGCAACCACAATGCGCTCAACCTGGCCTAGCGGCTCTACTCTTAGTGACTCGTCGGAAATGTCACCGACTTTAATCCAGCAGTCGCACCCCGTTTCTGTAAACCGAATAGTGTGATCTGCTAGCTGCCATGATAGAGAAACTAGCGGATACTGCTGCTGAAACTGCAGCGCTAGCTCGGCTAGATAGACCTGGCCTAGCGCAACTGGCGCAATCACTTTCAGCCGACCTCGTACTGTATCCTCAGATGCGATGTGCTTCTCTTCTAGTGCTTCCCACTCATCTAGCAGGCGACGCGCATCTAGCAGTAGCTCAGCGCCTGCCTCCGTGAGCGACAAGGTATGAGTCGTGCGGTGCATCAGCTGAGCGTTGAATCGCGACTCTAGCTCGACTAGCTGACGGCTGACCGACGGCTGCGACAGCCCCAAATTGCGTGCAGCAGCGCTAATGCTGCCAGCATCAGCAATTCGTACAAAGGTCTGTAGCAGAGTCAGTCGATCCAGGGATTTGCTCATACTTTATATAAATATCTACTATTTGCGTTACTCGTCTACAAAATATCAGAGAAGTCTGTCACAGTTAATGACAGAACAACAAAACGGGTTGCAAACAGTGATGACAACTATTCAAAAAACATTTCGGCTCGGCGGCGAGGTTGAGGTAAATCGACTGGGCTATGGAGCCATGCGGCTGACCGGTCAGCCCGGCAATTTTGGTCCCTATCCTGACTGGGAGCAGGGCAAAGCGCTCTTGCAGCGAGCAGTGGAGCTCGGGGTGAATTTTTTTGACTCGGCTCGCTCCTATGGCCCTGAATGGGTCGATAAGCTGCTAGGTGAGGCGCTTCATTCATCAGCGTCACCGGTAGTGATTGCCACGAAAGGTGGGATCGATAAGCCAGCGCCCGGTCGCATTCAGGTGGATGGTTCATCGGCGACGCTGACGCAGCAGATTGACCAGGCGCTAATCAACTTAAAAGTGGAGCGCATTGACCTATTTCAGCTGCATCGCGTTGACCCAAATACGCCGATTGAAGTCTCTGTAGAGGCGCTGCAGCAGGCGCAGACAGCAGGCAAAATTCGTCTGATCGGCCTTTCTAACGTCGATCGCTCACAGCTCGATCGGGCCTTGGCAATTGCGCCGATTGCCGCTGTACAGAATCGGTTTAATCAGGCAGAGCGCGATCAGGAGGCACTAGTAGACTATACCGCTGAAAAAGGCATTGCCTTTATTCCATACGGACCGCTAGGGGCTAATCCGATGAAGCAAGGCGCAGCTCTTCCCGCTCAGTCCGCGCTCGCTTGGCTGCTGCAGCGTTCTCCTAATATTATCGTGATTCCTGGAACCACCTCTTTGGCCCATTTAGAAGAGAATGTCGCAGCTTGGAATCTAGTCTAACGCTGAGCGTCAACAGTCACATTTAGGCTCGATTTTAATTAAATGCCACAATTAGAAGTGAACATCTCTCTACGCTACGAAGCATGGTTCAAACCACCGCCATTTCTGAAAAAACAACGCTAAAGTATCTGCGCGAGCATTTTGATCTAGCGCGTACTGATGCACCTGACTTTTTCTCAGCGCTCGCCAATGCAATGCAGCTTCAGGAAATTGGTGCCGCCCGAGCGCTGAGTCGGAATACCGCCCAGAATTAAAATGCGATCGCCCCGCTCGGCTAGCTGGCGGCTCAGCAGGTAGGTCTCTGCCTGGTCGAGCATATCTTCAAAGGTCTGTACCTCAGCCTCGACTAGCAGCGGTCGCACGCCCCAGATGAGGTTGAGCTGATGGTAAACGGCTTCGTTAGTAGTGATGGCAACCACCGGGGCGCGGGGCCGTTCTGCGGCGGCAAGGCGAGCGGTGTAGCCGCTGCTGGTAAAAGCAACAATGCAGTGCAGCTCAAGCAGCTTGTCGATAGTGCCCAGCGCTTCGCTCAGGGCGTTGGTTTCATCGTTGCTAATCGGCGGAAAGTTGACAAAGGTAGCTTCTTTTTCGACTTCTCGCGCAATTTTGGCCATCATGGCGATCGCCTCTACCGGGTAGCGACCGACGGCAGATTCGCCAGAGAGCATCACCGCATCGGTGCCGTCGACGATGGCATTCGCGACATCGCTGGCTTCGGCTCGGGTCGGTCGCGGATTTTGAATCATGCTCTCTAGCATTTGAGTCGCGGTGATGACCGGCAGCCCCCGCTGATTGCAGCGGCGAATAATGCGCTTTTGGATCATCGGCACTCGCTCGGGATTCACTTCTACGCCTAGGTCGCCGCGCGCTACCATGACGCCGTCGCAGCTGTCTAGAATACCGTCTAGATGCTCAAGTGCCTGTGGCTTCTCAATCTTGGCAATCACGGGAATCTTTGTCTCATACTCGGCCAAAATCGATTTGAGCACCTGTAAATCTTCCGGCTGGCGCACGAAGCTCAGCGAGACCCAATCGATGCCTTGCTCGATGCCAAAGTGCAGATCTTGGCGATCTTTAGCCGTCAGGGACGGTAGCTGCAGGTTTAGCGTCGGCAGGTTGACCCCTTTGCGACTTTTCAGCAGACCGTCGCGGATTACCTCACAGCAGACTGCTGGCCCGTCAATGGCTGTCACCGATAGCTCTAAAAGGCCATCGTCTAGCAGAATCAGCGTACCCGGTGTGGCTGCTGCTGCTAAGTGCGCATAGTCGAGGGGAACCGTCGCCGGCTCCCCTCGAAAGGCATCGAGGGGCAGCAGCGTCAGGGAGTCACCCGCGCTCAGCGCCAGCTCATCGTTCTCGAGCTGGCCAATCCGGATTTTGGGACCCTGTAGATCCTGCAGCAGGGTGACCGGCCGATCCAGGCTGCGCGAAACCGCTCGCAGTATGGTGATCATGCGCTGATGCTCGGCCTGGCTGCCGTGAGAAAAATTCAGCCGGGCTACGTTCATCCCAGCCCGTACCATCCGCTCAATCACGTCTGGCGAAGCGCTAGCCGGACCAATCGTGGCCACAATCTTGGTGCGGTGGTGAAATGCCAGCATGGGGTTACCTGTTGATCTGCGATCGCGATAGCCGAGACTATTATCAGGTCTTTTGGTGCGGTTGGCAGACGGGGTGGCTGACCTGCGATCGCGGTTGCAGCAGCAGGACTTAAAGACATACCTTTAGACATAGCGAATCCCAATCCCTAATCGGATACTGTCTAGGTATGAAATTTGTTTCTGATCCGTCAATTGCTATCAAAGTGAATCGCATGAGACGTCGCGTGCGGTGGCAGCATCCCGAAATTCTGAAAAAAGGAATCGATCAAACGCGGCTGGTCCTGCCCGATGAGACCAGAGCAGACGCTTTTTCCTTCATGGTGATTGGCGATAGCGGTGCCGGCTATCACAGCGGCGATAACCCGCAGCGGCGCGTGGCCGAATGGCTGATGGAGAACAGCGATGGCTGCGAGTTTGTGATGCACACTGGCGACTTGATCTATCTTGTTGGCTCTAGCGAGCAATATCGGGAAAACTTTATTGAACCCTATCGCGAATGGATTGTTGGCGGCGAGTCGCCGGCTCAGATTCGCTACGATCAGATGCGGTTTAAGCTGCCGTTTTTGCCGACGCCTGGCAATCATGACTATTACGATTTACCGATAGTCTACGGTCTGCTGATGCAGGTCTTCGGACCGCTGCTAAAGCTGTTTCGCCAGTTTGATCTAGATGTCGGGCGGCATGGGTCCTACCAAGGAGATGCCTATGCCAGGGCTTTTCTAGACTATCTCACTGAGGTGAATGAGGCCGATCTAGCGGCTCATCTAGATCGATACTACACTGCTCAAACTCATACGGGGCGAGCTCTGTCTTATCAGCCGGGCCAGTTTACGCGGCTGCCTAACCGCTACTACCGATTA
>JAAHIA010000211.1 GCA_010671975.1 Leptolyngbya sp. SIO4C1
TTGCAATACCCGCAGAGCGAGTTTCGACGCCGCTCAACTCTCAAAACTGGCAGGTTGAGCGAAATACAGCATTTCTATCGGAACGGTACTAATGAAATAGCTACTCCAGTTAGGGCCAATTTCATCTAACGGTGAAGCTCAACGGCGGCAGTACTTTCGACCCTGGTTGACTGCTTATACTCCGCCGTTACAACGCAGTTAGCTAGCTGGTGGCAACAATCTTACAAAACCCTCCTGCTCGAAATGACGGTCAGTGGTCAATGCCTCAGTTATGCCACGCTGTCGCATCAAAACAAAGCTAACTGCATCACATGACGAAACAACAAGGCTACTTTGCCTGCTAAGGAGTGCCACAATCCAATCCGTTATAGAGACACCTACAGCACTTGACTTACTTTGTAGGTCTGCATAAACTTCATCACTGATTTCCAAGGTTAATTATTGACTCATGTGCATTAGGTAATCGTCCCTGCTTTTGGTGATGGCGTGTTGTGTCAAACCTGTTGTGCTTGCTGCTTTTCTATTCCTTCATCCATTTTGATAAAGTCGAGATAAAGAGGTGTTGTCTAGCTCCAGAGATTCCTGAAACGAGCGATTTTGTAGCCATGCAAACATAGCGGAAGCTCCCAGTAAAATTAAAGTAATCACACTGACGATCTGAATCATAATGACGTATCGCATAAGCGTTCATTGTTAAGAGTTAAACTAGATTAAAGTGTTCCATATGGACATTGGTTGCAGGCACCTGCAAATCATGGAGCGCCGCTTCAACCTGCTCCATCATGACTGGCGCAGCACAGATGAAATAGTGTCGGCTGCCTCTATGAACAGGAATATATCGCTTCAATAGATCTTGATCGACATAGCCTGTTTCGCCTGTCCAGGCTTCGGGAGGCTGACGCAATACATGAACAATCGTTAGATTTATAGAGTCAACAAGGGTATCCAACTCTTCTTTGAAGGTTACATCTTCCCAGCTCTTATTAGCATAAATCAGCAGAAACGAGCGATCATCTTTCCGCTCAGCGGCAGTAACTAGCATACTCATTATTGGGGTGATGCCGATTCCCCCGGCAATGAGTACAAATCCGGCAGCATCCCAGTAGCGATCGCTGGTAAACACACCGTAAGGACCATCAAGATACGCTTTTGTACCTGGCTTAACGTCCTTAATGGTCTGGGTAAAATCTCCCAATGCTTTGATGGTAAATTCCAACCGTTCAGGATGGTCGCCACTTGAAGACATAGAAAAGGGATGCTCACGCATTCGAAAGGGCGAGATATCGAGAGTAATCCAAGCAAACTGACCGGGATGAAACCGGAATCCCTCATGTCCCCTTGGTCGAATAGCCAGTGTCCATACATTTCCCCTCTGGGGAATGACCTCTTCTACCAAGTAAGAACGTTTGGTCATCATCCAGGGTTTGACAATACGGACATAAATTAACAGCCACAAAGCGGTTAGGGCGATCGCACTCCACAACAGCTTTTTCCAGAACAGCCCCAGATAATAGCTGACGCCTAGTGCGTGTGCTAAACCGAATGTCACCGCAACCACCGCTAAAATACCGTGGCTAGTACGCCACAGCTCATAGGGAATCTTTAGAGACTGCCGCCAGATTGAGGCGATCACGAGAATCAACAGTGCTAGGGTGCCAATAACAGCAAACCTGGCGCGCCATGGAGCTTCGAGTAGATTCAATAAACGTAGCGTTTCAGGCTGATCGATAAAAAGAATAAGGGGATGAATCAGAATCAAGGAAAAAGCGACTAAAGAAATGTAACGGTGGAATTGCAGGATAATGTCAACCCCGTAGGATGCTTCGATTCGATTGATGCGAGCGGTGAGGGCAAACTGAAGGGCTAGCATTGCCAACCCAACAAATCCTAGAGCAACTGAAAACTCCGTCCAAAAGCTTCGCTCATCAGGAACAGGAGGATATAGGAGTAAGATAAAAAGAGGCAGCAGAGCGATCGCAAGATATACGGCGATCCAAAACGCAGCTATTGCAACTGGGCTTCTCATTAATAGTCGCTGCATTTTGACTGGCCTTCCTTTTAAATTAATTTACAAATGTTGTGATAGAAGCAGCGTTAGCGGCGCAAATAGCCATTTTAATGGACATAAAGGTATGGAATAGGCCTTACTACGCCATAATTTACTTATCAATAAATCTCTCTTATTAAATCTAGCTTTATTACTAGTTGCAACTTCCAGAAGGGAGATTACTGGCAGATAGTTCTAAAGATGGGCCATAGCTGCAGGCGATTGCATCATCAGAATTGAGGTGGCTAGGGCTAACCCATAGATATGTAACACTGATGATTGACTAAGGGATCAAACCCAGATATGCTCAATCATTAAGCCGCTGTTTCAGCGGTGAGTCAGATCCCGAAACTTATCGCTGCCCGCCGATACTAACGATACCAAGCGAGCAGCTAGCCCTGCCAGACTGGTCAACGCAGTCCGGAGAGCTATGCTGTACTATACGTGGCCACCCCAGTTGTGCAACAGCAGGCGGGGTGGCTGAATTTTGGCTCTGATGTCCTACGCCCCCGCATCCCTTCGACTTCGTTCAGGGGGCGGGGGCACCAAATTTGATGCGCAGACGGGCAAAGGGGTGATTGTGTTGATTCGCCGAGTGAGATTGTCAGGGGCTGGCTATTCTCCCGTAATTGACAGCTCGCTCACCCAGATGCGCGGGCAGACGCCGCCGGGGGTGACCTCAACTTCGGGCTCGACGTACAAAATCGACTTCAGCAATTCGCGAAAGTCGCCCGCGACGGTAGCTGATTCAACGCTGGTGCGCTGACCATTGTGAATCAGCCAGCCGTCAAACGGCAGTGAGAAGGAGCCCTGCAGCGCATTCACGCCGGCATGCAGCGCCTGCACATCGTCGATTAGCACCACGTTGTCGGCCGTCTCTAGGCTAAAGTCTTTTGAGGCGGCCTCACCCGGTACGACTTCAAAGAAGTTAGCGCCAACGCTGACCTTCGCGCCGATGCTGGCATGACCGGTGGGCTGAGTGCCCATGCGCTTAGCCGTGCCGGCACTGTGCATGAAGTTCTTCAAAACGCCCTGCTCGATCAGGCTCAGCTTCCGCGTCGGGGTGCCTTCGCCATCGAAGGTTTCGAGCGCCACGTTCTCGGGGTGCAGCGCGTTGTCGTAGATTGACAGCAGCGGCGAAGCCACCTGCGTACCGAGCGAGTCGGGCGTTGACAGGCTGCGGTTGTCTAGCACGCTCTGGGCGTTAAACATATTGCTAAACGCACCAATCAGGCTCAAGAAGGCTTCGGGCGCAAAGACGACGCGGTATTTGCCGGACTGAATTTTTTTGTAGTCCAGGTGGCTGATGGTCTTTTCAGTGGCTTCGCTGAGGCAGCCGGCAACGTCGAGCCCCTTGAGGCTGTGGTTAATCCGCATAGCACCGGCAGAGCGCGGCTTGCGACCTGCTTGCTCAGTCTTGGTGTAGAGGTAAATCACCGCCGATGAGCGAGCTTCGCTGCGCAGCGCGCCGTCGCTATTGAAGTAAAAGCGCTCGATATCGCGCTGGGCTAAGCCGTTGTAAGGAACGCTGGCGATCGCGCTATGGGCCTCTAGCAGCTCTCGCTCTGCCATCACCAGCCGATCAATTAGGTCGGAGACGGGAGCAGGCTCAGACCGCTCGGCTGACACGTCTGCTAGCGGCGTGGCGGCCTCAGGGCTAAAGCCAGGGATATGCGCTTTAGCGCCAAAAGCGCTGGCCTCGGATGCGGTCTTCAGCGCCAGCTCTAAGCCGGGCTCATTCACATCGGTGGTTGAAGTCACGCCGATCAGCCCGTCTGAATTCCAGACGCGCACAATCACGCTGGCCCGGTTAGACGCTTTGACCTGCTTCGGCTCGCCCTTATCGACTTGAACGCTGGTCTCGTCAGTTGTGGCACCGTAGACGTCGTACTGAGCGATGTTGAGCCTGCGCGCAATCGACTGCGCCTGCTCGGCAATATTAGCAACGGTTGGCATGGTTTATCGTCCTCCTACCGTGATGCTGTCAACCTTCAGATGCGGCTGACCCACGGTGACATAGATGCTGCCGCTGACCGAGCCGCAGAAGCCAGGGGCCAGGCTCAGATCGTCGGAGCACATAGAAATTTTTTGCATAATATCCACCGCTTCCCCAATCAGGGTGGCCCCCTTCAGCGGTCGAGTCAGCTTGCCGTTTTCAATCAGATAGGCTTCTTCTACCGCGAAGTTAAACTGGCCGGTGGCCCCAACGCTGCCGCCGCCCATTTTCTTGCAGTAGATTCCCTTATCGACTGAGGCAAATAAATCGTCTAAGCTATATTCGCCAGAGGCAATGTAGGTATTGCGCATGCGCGAAGCTGCTGCATAGGTATAGTTGCTGCGTCGACCGCTGCCGGTACGCGGATGGCCGGTGCGCATTTCGCCTGCGCGGTCAGACAGGAAGTTCTTCAGCACGCCGTTCTCAATCAGCAGCGTCCGCTGCGCGGGCATGCCCTCGTCATCCATGTCAATCGTGCCAAAGGCTTCAGACGAGCGGCCCTCATCCCAAGCGGTTAGGCTTTCGTGAGCAATCTTTTCGCCCTTCTGGTTAATAAAGGGCGTGGTCTCGCGCTCAATTTGCGTGGTCTCTAATAGATGGCCGCAGGCTTCATGGAAGATCACGCCCCCGAAGTGGTTTGCCATGATCACCGGGTAGCTGCCCGACTCAACGTAGTCGGCGTAGAGCATTTTGCCGGCTGATTCTGAAATGCTGCCAGTCGTCTGCTCGTAGTCCCAAGCGGTGAGGAAGCTGGGGTCGCTGGTATTGCCGAGACGCTGGCTGATCGACGCGCGATGATCGCCATCGGCGCAGAGCAGGTTGCAGCCCACCGACTGCGTCAGGCGAATATCGCGGGCAAAGGTACCGTCGCTAGCAGCCACTAAGACTTCTTGCCAGTCTCTAAAGTAGGCAGTGCGGCGCGATTGCACATGGCTGCCCTGCTTACGCAGCGAGTCGTTTGCTGCTAGCAGCACATCGCCCATCACCTGCATTGAACTGCAGTTGGTCAGCCAGTGCTCTTTACCCCGCACCGAGCCATAGTCACGCATCAGCTCTAGGGCGACCTCTGGCACGTGCGTCATCGCCGACGGCAGCAGCAGGCCCATAATCGACAGCCCCTTTTCTAGCGCTGCCTTGAGGCCGTTAAACGTCACATCGTTGGTGCTGACGTAGCAGTCTCCTTTACCTTTGAACACGCGCACGCCGGCACCGGTTACCAACCGAGGCGAAATGCTGGTAATCGCGTCTTCCTCAGCCATGCAGCTGATGTAGTTATTCCTTTCTAAGAAAAATTCGATGAAGTCAGCACCTGCTGCCCGCCCCAGCCCCAGCAGCATTGAGAGGGGCGCTTCCCAGGTGTGATCAAAGCGATCGGGCGTGGCGGCATAGTTGAGCTTGGGAATTTCCTGCAGCCGCAGCATCTGGCTGGGGGAGGTGGCAAGTGTCATAAAAAGCAAGCCTGATTGATCTTTTTTAGTCTAGCAAACGGTTCTCTGCCTGAGCGCGAGCGCCCGAGGTCAGGCAGACGTTTATGCAAAGCACGAACCGCGTCATGAACCGCATAGTGTATGAATAAGTCACACCCCCTCCCTGCCTCCCCCATCTTCCATGCCCACCCTCGGCCTACTCCAATCCCGCCTCTCCCGCCGCATCGTCGCCTGGGTCTTCCTGAGCATCGTCACCATCGAGGGCATCATCTTCGTACCGGCCTACTTTCGCCGTCGATCAGAAAAGCTGCGATCGCTAGAGGCCCTATCCGAGGCAGTGCTGTTTACCATCAAGGGCAGCATGATGGGGAACATTGCGCCGCAGGATTTGCTGTCTAATGGGCTAGCTGGGGTAGAGCAGGCTTCAGATATTGTGGGGGCAGTGCTCTACGATGAGCGCGGTCAGCCAGTGGCCAGCTTTGGAGCAGCACTGCCGACGCTGGAGTTTGCCGCCGTAGGCAGCGAGCAGCGGTCACAGCTAACGGCGCGGGGCCGGTATTACGACGTGGCCTGGCCGCGCGATCGCTTTCAAGATCGCTACGTGCTGATTGTGCGCCACGATGCGACCGGCGTGCAGCGAGAGATGCGTCAGTATGCGATCGCAATTGTGGGACTGGTCGTTCTGATTTCTGCTTTTGTGACCGGGGTGACGATGCTGGTGCTAGAGCGCCTGCTGATCAATCCGCTGCTGCAGCTGCGCGATGATTTGCAGCTTGCGGGGGTGGCTTTGCAGCAAGGGCAGTCGCCGCAGTTTCGCAGCCTAGCTGAGCCGCGCCACGATGAGCTCGGTGAGGTGGCGCGCGCCTTTGGTGAAATGTACGAGCGCATTGCTCAAGAGATCCGCGATCGCACCGCTGCCGAAGCCGCGCTGCGGGCAGAGCAGGCCAAGGCGAATCAGCTGCTGCTGAATATTTTGCCAGCCGCCATTGCCGACCGATTGAAGAATAATTTGTCGAATCGCGGCGCGATCGCAGATTCGTTTAGCGAAGTGACCATTTTATTTGCCGATATTGTTGGCTTTACCGAGCTGGCTAGCCGCATGCCGCCAACCGATCTAGTCTGTCGACTCAACACAGTCTTCTCAGCTTTCGACGGCATTGCCGAGCGCCACGGACTAGAAAAGATTAAAACGATTGGCGATGCCTATATGGTGGTGGGCGGTCTGCCAAGGCCCATGGCTGACCATGCAGCCGCAACCATGCAGATGGCCATTGACATGCAGCAGGCGATCAAAGACTTTTGTCAAGCTGGCCGCTACTGCTTTCAGCTGCGCATCGGCATCCACACTGGCCCGGTTGTAGCCGGCGTCATTGGCGTGAAAAAGTTTAGCTACGACCTGTGGGGAGACGCGGTCAACATCGCGAGCCGAATGGAATCACACGGCGTATGCGATCGCATTCAGGTGAGTGCAGCCACCTACGATCTACTTAGAGATCGCTTCAGCTTTGAAGATCGCGGCCTGATCAAAGTCAAGGGGCGAGGTCAGATGAGAACCTACCTGCTGCGCAGCGAATAGTTCTGTTACTAACGGTATGAATCTCTTAACCTTGTGCAACAGAATGGTCTAACTTTTGGCAACAAGAATTAAGTTTCGCGTGAGAGTCAGGGTAGCCTGACAGTCACCTTCTAGACTAAAAACAGAAATTCGGAAAGGAGAAACTTCTGATGAAATCGATGGTTTGGGCTCCTGAAGAAAAGGATCAAAAGGTCAATCAGTATTTAGAGCGAGTCAATCACGCGCCTTACGAGATGATTGCTGCCATGCTTATGGCGCTGTTTTGTCTCTTCACAGCCGTCATTTTGATTGGCAACTTCTAGCAGATCGCGGCTACCCCCCCTGCTTCGCCAGCAGCGGTGCCGCCTGCAGGAGTGTCTTTGTGTAAGGATGCTGCGGCTCGGTAAAGAGCTGCTCGGTAGGGCCCAGCTCAACGATCTTGCCGCTCTGCATAACGGCGATGCGATCGCACAAAAATCGCGCTACCCACAGGTCGTGCGTGATAAAGAGATAGGTCAGCTCTAGCTCCTGCTTGAGTGACAGCATCAGGTCTAGCACCTGCGCCTGCACGCTGGCATCGAGCATGCTCACTGGCTCATCGCAGATCACCAGCTTGGGTCGGGTGATCAGCGCGCGCGCAATAGCAACTCGCTGCTGCTGACCGCCGGAGAGGTCGCCGGGGTAGCGGTGATAGTAGTCAGCCGTGGGCGTTAGCCCTACCCGCTCTAGCATGGCATGCACCTGCTTAGTCGCTTCCGACGGTGTGGCCAGCCCGTGAATGAGCAGCGAGTCGGCAATGCCGCGTCCCACCGTCATCATTGGATTTAAGCAGGCGTGCGGATCTTGAAAAATCATCTGCAGGTCGCGCCGCTGAGTCTGTAGCGCGGCGCGCGATAGCTGAGTCAGGTCGGTGCCCGCAAAAATGACCTGCCCGGTTGTGGGCGGAACGATCTGCAAAATTGTGCGAGAGAGCGTACTCTTCCCGCAGCCCGACTCGCCCACCAGACCGAGAATTTCACCTGGATAGAGGTTTAGCGAGATGTCGTCTACGGCCTTGATGGTGGCAGGCGGCCCCGAGTTGAACAGTTTGGCTAAAAAGCCCGGCTCAATCGTGTAGTGCTTCACCAGATGCTGAATCTGCAGCAGCGGCGCACCGACTTTAGATGCTTGCGCTAACCCGGCTGCTGAACGCTCGGACCCCTCAGTCTGCAGCTGATGCGCCGCTGCCAGCAGCGATCGCGTATAGTCAGCCTGCGGCCGGTAAAACACCTGCTCGGTTGGCCCTAGCTCTACCAGCTTGCCCCGATACATGACCGCAATGCGATCGCAGTATTCGCCGACCAGCGCCAGGTCGTGAGAAATCAAAATGAGCGCCATCCCCCGCGCTTCGCACAGCTGGGTGAGCAGCTCTAAAATTTGCGCAGACACGGTCACATCGAGGCTGGTGGTGGGCTCATCCGCCACAATCAGCTTGGGATCGAGCAGCAGC
>JAAHIA010000212.1 GCA_010671975.1 Leptolyngbya sp. SIO4C1
CCTTCCGTTCCCGCGTCACCACGTCTTACCTCCTCATCTTCCCCACCCGAGCGCAAATCATCGATAATAAAGGCTGTTCTTTTCGACCTGCCGGCTGCTCAGAGCGTTCGCTATGTCCCTGACGGGCTGCTGGTGATAGAGGCTGGTCAGGTGAAGGCGTTTGGCTCCTACGGTGCGCTACAGCATCAGTATGCTGATGTACCGATGACCCACTATCTGGATCGGCTGATTGTGCCTGGCTTCGTGGATACGCATATCCATTTTCCGCAGACGGAGATGATTGCGGCGTTTGGTACGCAGCTGTTGGACTGGCTAGAGCGCTACACGTTTCCAACAGAGGCGAAGTTTAAGGATCCGGACTATGCGCAGCGGATTACGGCCTTTTTCTTGGATGAGCTGCTAAAAAATGGCACGACGACGGCGCTGGTCTATGGCACGGTGCATCCGGAGTCGGTCGAGGCTTTTTTTGCGGAGGCAGAGCGGCGACAGCTGCGAATGATTGCGGGCAAGGTGATGATGGACCGGCATGCGCCGGACTATCTCTGTGATACGCCTGAGTCTAGCTATGCTGAGTCGAAGCGGCTGATTGAGCGGTGGCACGGGCGCGGTCGGCTGCACTATGCGGTAACGCCGCGCTTTGCAGTGACCTCCAGCGCTGAGCAGCTGCGGCTCGCCGGACAGCTGCTGGCAGAGTTTCCTGATGTGTATTTGCAGACGCACATCTCAGAAAATTTGCACGAGGTGGCCTGGGTCGGGTCGCTGTTTCCTGAAGCGCAGGACTATCTAGATGTGTATGATCGCGCCGGGCTAGTCGGCGATCGGTCGGTCTTTGCGCACGGCATTCATCTCAGCGATCGCGAATGGGCCAGGCTGCACGCGGCGAAAAGCGCGATCGCGTTTTGTCCGACCTCTAATCTGTTTCTGGGCAGCGGCCTGTTTCAGCTGAAGCAGGCCTGCGATCGCGCTATCAAGGTCGGGTTGGGGACAGATGTGGGCGGCGGCACCAGCTTCTCGCTGCTGCAGACGGCCGCGGAAGGCTATAAGGTCTGTCAGCTGCAGCAGCATACGCTGTCTGCTTTTCAGGCGCTATTTTTGGCGACGCTGGGGGGCGCGCGCGCCCTGTCGCTCGATGCTCAGATTGGCAGCTTTGATGTGGGCAAGGAGGCCGACTTTACCGTGCTGCATCCGCGCGCCACGCCGCTGCTGGCGCTGCGCAATCCGCAGGGCACGCCAGAGAGCCTAGAAGCGCTAGCCGATCGGCTGTTTTCGACGATAATGCTGGGGTGCGATCGCGTCGTTTGGGCAACGCATATTTTGGGCGAGTCGGTCTATCAGCAGGTTTCCATCTAACCTACTCATGTAAACCATGCAGGCTGGTTTTTGTAACTTTTGATACGGTTTTCTATCCTGAAGATATAAACCTAACCCAGGAGACTATATGCAAAACCGGACTTCGCAAACTCAAAACACCTGGTCCACCAAACAGCTGCTCAACGTCAGCCAGAGCCTAGCGCAAGCCTACTGCCCGGGCGTTCAGGTCGCTAATCGCAGTGCCCATAGCGGCTGGACGACGCAGCGCCTGTTGCACATGGCAGCGGCCAATGCTCTGCCGCTGGGCCTAGACTAGGCGACCGCCTCTGCCTTCAGGGTTTCTAGCAGCGCGTAGACGGCAGGTGGCTGCTGCGCCTCAGTCAAAATTGCTACCCCGACCGATCGCGCTAGCTTTGCCGGCAGCGGATAGACCCTTACCGCCTCAGGAATCGGCTCAGCCGCTAGCCTTGGCAAAATCGTCGCTCCTAGCCCCTGCGCGACTAGGCTAACAATCGTAGCGTCGGTCTCTACCTCGTAGACCACGTTGAGCCAGTAGCCAAGGCCGTTGATATAGTCGTACACCGGGCGCATCATAATATAGTCAACCGGCGGCATAATCATCGGCTGGGCCACTAGCTCGGCCCAGGTCAGCCTCTCTCCCTGAAGTTCAAAGCTGGGTGGCAGCAGCGCAATAAATTCATCCTGCAGCAGCTCCCAGGCCATCAGTCCCTTGCCCACCGGCATGAAAGTAATGCCAATATCTGCCCGACCTGAGCGTAGCGCCTGCTCTACTTGCAAATAGTCATCATGCTCTGTGAGATAGAGGGCAATGCCTGGAAAGCGCTGATGAAACTGAGCAATGATGCTGGGCAGCACGTGGGTCGCAATGCTGCGAAAGGCTGCAACTCTCACCTGACCCTGCTCCAAGCCTTTAGCCAGGCTAGCCTCTTTGAGAATAGCGGCCGTGCGCTCTACCACGACTTGCGCATGCTGAACGATGCGATCGCCCACCGGCGTCGGCGTCGCTCCGTGCCGCCCGCGCGAAAAAAGCATGACGCCCAGCCGGTCTTCTAGCGCCGAGACGGCATGACTCACTGCTGACTGAGAAATACCTAGCTCTAGTGCGGCTTCGCTAAAGCTTTGCTGCTCTGCCACGGCCACTAAAATTCGCAGCTGCGATAGCTTGACCTGGTTTTGCGGGTTGTCTTTCATACAGCGCTGCTAAGCCTCAGAATCCACGCGCGCGTGCAGCCGAAATTTAGCAATTTGACCAATCTCAGCTAGCGCCCGCTGCCGCTCTGTCTCTAACTCATGCGCTAAGCGCTGCTCAAAGGCTTCAAATATTGCAGCTTTCGTCTGCTGCTTCACGGCAATAATCAAGGGAAACTCAAACTTCTGCCGATAGGCGGCATTTAACGCCTGAATGCGCTCATATTCATCTGGGGTTAGCTGGTTTAGCCCCGCCCCGCTTTGCTCCTGCACGGAAGCCTCTGCCATCTTCGCTCGACTGCCCAAGTCAGGGTGGGCGCGAATCAGCGCCAGCTGCGCTTCTGACGAAAGCTGATTGACCACTGCCAGCATGGCCTGATGCAGCTGATCGAGGCTGTTAAAAGGTCGAGCCTGCCAGGCCTGCTGCGCGATCTCTGGCGTGTGCTCGAACACGTCACCGAGATAGGCGGTAAATTCGGTCTGGGACATCTGATTGAGCTCAGCTAAAGAATGGGCCACAAGTAAGCACCTAAAGGAAACTTTGAGCGTCTCGCTTTGAATGCTCAACTTTAATCAGCAGACATCCAAAACTCAGCACTCAACCTTAAAAAGTAGCTCAGGTTTGCTCTAGCCAATCAAAAATTTGATCGAGCTGCGGCAGGGTCACCAGCCCGTACTGCCACAGAATCATCGGCAGCTGAGTGGCCTGTTCTTGATGCGATAAAGCTAGCGATAGAGCCTCTGGCGCAATCTGCAGCTCGTGCTGCAAAAAGTCAAGCATCTGGGATTTGATTGCAGCGTTCATAAGGTGACTCCTTTTGATGCGTGCCATATTTGCGTGCCACATTAGAGGACCGATGTGACGATAATGTGACGACCAGATGAAAACCCCTTGTCGCGTTTTGTCAGCCCTGGTAAAAATTCAAAAAAATTGCTAGGAACCTCTGACGAGGCGTCCTAGCAGCGGTGTGAGAAGCAAAGGTGTTTGCTATATGAGGAGCAAACGTACTCCTGATTGTGAGGAGTGAACGTATTTATTACGGTAGCGAGCTAGTATCACAAAGCAGTGACGGATCTATGTCGCTGATGTGACATCTCTGAGCGGGGCCGGCCGCACGAGCTGGCATGATAGGAAAGCAAGCTTACCAGGAGAACTCAATGCGGTGTGCCATCATCAGCCGAGCCGGGCAGGTGCTAGCGAACGGACAGCTGCTGCTAACGCAGACTGAGTCAGGACTACGACTCGACCTAGAGACGGACGGCGGACGACGAATAGAAGGCGGTTTGGTTGGGTCAGATGGCGATATGACTGAAGCTAGCCAGGTGCTGTTTCGTCAGTTTTTTGAAGTTTGGGGCATGAGCGACCTGCGGCTGAGCGTAACGGTCGGGGCTTCGGCGTCACGCAGTTCTATGGCTTTGTTCTAAGCGGGTTGGCGGGCTGAGCGAAGTCGAAGCCCGCGAAAGAGGCTGCGAGCGAAGCCAAGCAGCAATATTTCTTAAATAATTTCCTACGGATGGCGATGCTGCCGACTGGATAGTAGAAGTATCCCTGTAGATTGAAGCCGATACATTTATCAGCTGTTTCCTTTCTCTGTAAATGCCTAGGCGATGAGTGTTCGGCTTCTCCCCAATCTTTTCTCTATTTTTTATCTTCCCTGTCCCTGCGATCGCTCGGCAGGCTCACTCCATCCGCCGCTCTGCTAGCTTTAGCAAAATCTCAGCGTGCACTTCTTTGGTGATGGGATAGAAAAACGCCAAAATCATGCCGCAGATTAGCAACACTAGCGGCACCGGTCCCATGAAGAAGCGGATGGCCCACAGCGCTGAGTCTGGCTGTAGAACTGCGTCTTTTTCAAAGCCTGAGGTTTCGAGCGCTACGCTGACGAAGAAAATGCCAACTGCCAGCCCGCCTTTTTGCAAGAGTGTCATAAAGGCGTAAAAGGCTCCCTCGCGGCGGCAGCCGGTATTGAGCTCATCTAGCTCAATGACATCGGGCAAAATTGACCAGGGCACGATATAGGCGGTCGCAACGCCAAAGCTGGCCAGTAGACAAAGTCCATACATCACGCCGAGCTGTCCAGGCTGTAGGAAAAAAAGGGCTAGCTGTACCCCAATCCACACGCCAGAGCCGAGAAAATACAGCCCTTTCTTACCAATGCGCTTGCTTAGCAGGCTGCAGAAAAACATCATGACGATGGCCGTGCCCTGCACCAGCAGCGCCGCTAGGAAGTAGTTGTCACCCCCCATCCAAAAGGTGACGTAGTAGGGAATGATGGTGGCGGTAATCTGCAGCGCCAGCCAGGAAAACAGATAGATACCGACGACGAACAGAAAAGGGCGGTTGCTAAAGACGATCTTGAGCTGCTGCCAGAAGGGTGTTTCATCGATGTCGGCCTGTTCATTGAGCGAGCGGCCGCGATATTTGGCCTGCTGCTGGGTGTGCCGATAGGTACCCAGCACACACCAGTAGATAGCACCAATAGAGATCAGCCCGCCCAGCGCACCCAGCACCTGATACTGCCGCGCCGGATCGCTTACCACCTCGCTCACGCCGAGGCCCACCGCCAGAATCAGCACCGCCCCCGTCAGCGAAAAGGCAAGCCGAAATGAGGTCAGCTCGGTGCGCTCATCGTAGTCCTGCGTCATTTCGGCGGTGAGGACGCTGTAGGGCAAATTGGTGGTGGTAAAAAAGATCTGAAAAGCGACGGAAATTAGGACGTAGTACCAAAACTTGGCCGCTGGCGTGGTAGCAAAGCCGGGCACAATCCAGTTGAAAAAGAAGGCAATGCCAAAGGGAACGCCGGTCAGAAAAATCCAAGGGTAGCGGCGACCCCATCGGGTGCGAGTGCGATCGCTCAGCATGCCCACAATCGGATCGTTGACGCCGTCCCAAATTTTGCCAATCAGCAAGACGGTGCCTGCTGTAATTGGCTCTAGCCCGGCCACATTTGTCAGAAAAATTAGAAATGAAAAGGCCAACAGGTTAGACGTGAGGCCAGCGCCAAGATCGCCTGCACCGTAGGCCAGCTTGGTCGCTAAGGTTAGCTTAGGCTTCGGTACAGATGCCGGCGACAGCTCAGAATTTTCCATCAATCCCCTATAAAATAAAGATTTCCAGCGGCAGTGTGACCTTATTATTGCCCTATTCGGGTGCTTCGCGTGACTATGTCAGATTTATATATTTCTTGGACGGACTATCACCGCCTGATTGATCAGCTAGCGCTGCAGGTGCACCGCTCAGGCTGGCAGTTTAATCAGATTGTCTGTTTGGCCAAAGGCGGCCTGCGCATTGGCGACCTGTTCTGCCGCCTGTTCGATCAGCCGCTGGCAATTTTGTCGACTGCATCCTACGGCGGTGAGGGCAATCGAGTGCGCGGCTCGATCACCTTCTCACGCGATCTGAGTATGACCACGGCCAACCTAGGCAGCCGCGTCCTGCTGGTCGATGACCTGGTCGACTCGGGCGAAAGCCTCAGACGCAGCATCCTCTGGCTGCAGCATCGCTACGGCTTTTACATCGATGAAATTCGCACGGCTGTACTCTGGCACAAAGCCTGCTCGGTGATCAAGCCTGACTACTGCGTGCAGCATTTAGCCGACAATCCTTGGATTCATCAGCCGTTTGAAAAATATGAAACCATGAGCGCAGAAGCGCTGGCTGCTGAGTATTGCGAAGCGGTGACGGCAGAATAGGGCAGGCAAATTTGTCACAGTTGGCCCGCGATGGCTTATAATCCAAACGAAATTTTAGCGGTACCGTCTGCCAGCTGTTTCGTCCTTGCGCCCTAGCCTGTTTGGAGTTGACCAGTGGATCCTGTCGATCTAGACCCTTTGGTTCCGAGTCACCCTAGCGAAGATATTCCAGTAGCGCGACGAGAGCTGCTGAAAAATCAGCGAGTACCGCGCCGCGATCGCGCCTGGGTTTGGTGGCTGCTAGCCGCTGCTGGGCTAGTGAGCGCCGGCGGTTTCGCAGCCTGGGTCTTCTTTCGGCCAGTTTCTACTGCGCAGGAGACCGGGACGCAAGAGACTGGTGCTGCTGCTGCCGCCCCGCTGTCGTCTGACACCCTCACAGACACGCTAAGCACCTCCGCTGAAGATATTCCCACGCTGCTGGGCCACCGGCAGTATGCGCTAGCCAACCCGACTGAGCTGGTGCCATTTTCTAAAAATGTCGAGGTTAAGCTGCGACCGAGCGCCGCGCAGAAGCTAGAGGCAATGGTAGCTCAGGCCCAGGCCGAGGGTATTCAGCTAAAGGCAATTTCAGGCTTTCGCAGTTTAGAAGATCAGCACTACCTATTTTTTGACCGACAGGCCGAGCTGGCCCAAACCCCCACCGTCCGCGCCGAAGTTAGCGCCCCGCCTGGCTACAGCGAGCATCACACCGGCTATGCCGTAGACCTGGGCGATGCCACCCAGCCTCAGACCCATTTAGAAGTTTCTTTTGAGCAAACGCCGGCCTTTGCCTGGCTGCAGAAAAATGCGGCCCGCTATGGCTTTGAGCTATCCTTTCCAAAAGACCATGCCGAGGGCCTTAGCTATGAACCCTGGCACTGGCGCTTCATCGGCGATCAGCAGAGCCTAGAGACCTTTTATAAGGAATAGCCGCCGCTGAGCAAGGCCGAAGCGCCCCTTTTCGTTTCCTGCTTTCCCGTAGATGAATCAAATTACCCTTAACCTGATTGCTATCTCTGTTTTTTCCGTCACAATGCTGGCGCTGGTGGGGCCGCTGGTGCATATCTCACCGGAAGCGCTAGCGATCGCGACCGCAGGCGGGTTTGGCCTCGTCGCCATCGATCGCTTTGGCTGGGAGGGACGCGGCGGCAATCTGCTAATTGACTGGCTCTCGCAGAGCGATGCCGACTATCGCCAGCGAATTTTGCATCACGAGGCCGGACACTTTCTGGTGGCCTATCTGCTGGGCGTCCCGATTGAGGCCTACACGCTTACGGCATGGGAAGCTTGGCGCTCGGGGCTGCCGGGCAGCGGCGGCGTCATCTTTAACGCAGACGAAATCGAAGCGGAAGTTGCTCAGGGAAAGCTCTCAGCCCAGCAGCTCGACCGCTACTGCAAGGTCTGGATGGCCGGTATTGCAGCTGAGCAGACGGTCTATGGCAAAGCGCAGGGCGGCAGCGACGATCGCCTCAAGCTGCAGGTGCTCTGGCAGCAGCTCGATCGGCCAGCGGCAGAGGCCCCGCTGAAGCAGCGCTGGGCTACGCTGCAGGCCAAAACCTTGATTGAAACCGAAGCCGATGCCTATCAGGCGCTGGTTGCGGCTATGTCAGAGCGAATGCCGGTTACCGCCTGCTGCCAGCTGATTGAGCAGCATCGCACAGCAGCGGCTTAGCCGCTGACCACCACCTGATTGCGCCCCCCGGTCTTGGCTTTCAAAAGACACTGATCGGCTCGATTCAGTAAGCTCTGCCCGCGCGGATCGTCTTCGGGACGCAGATTGGCAATGCCGATACTGACGCTAATTTTTAAGTTCAGCGCAGCGCTAACGCCGAAAGCGCGGTTGGCGATGAGGTTGCAGAGCCGCTGACCGATAAAATGCGCTTCGTCTACGTCGGTGTTGCTCAAAATGACGACAAATTCTTCGCCGCCGTAGCGAAAGGGCGTGTCATAAAACCGCATGTTGCCGCGCAGCTGCTCAGCTAGCTGCTGCAGTACCTGATCGCCAATAATATGACCGTAGCCATCGTTAATTTCTTTGAAGTAGTCAATATCAAGCATCATCAGGCAGAGTCCGAGCGAGCGACGGCGAGCGTGATGAATCTGACGCGGCAGCTCAATATCAAACGCGCGGCGGTTGCCTATCTGGGTTAAAGAATCGATCAGCGCAATGGTAGAAAGCCAGTCGTTGGTTTGAGCCAAATCGCGATAGAGGCGCGCGCGCCGCAGCCCAGACTTAACCTGCGCTTCCAGCAGCCGATCTAAAAGGAGGCTGAACTCCAGATTGCTTCTATCAGCCAGCAC
>JAAHIA010000213.1 GCA_010671975.1 Leptolyngbya sp. SIO4C1
TGTTGAGCGCGATCGCAGCGCTCAACCCTGAGACGATAGTCTGGGCCAGAATTGGCGTGTCAGACATGCTGCTGTCGGCCTGCATCGGGGCGGCGCTGCTCTCGTTTTTTATTGCCTACGCTCAGCCCGGCTCGCCGCAGCAGGGCCGCTGGTATCTGGCCTTTTATCTCTTCATGGCGCTGGCGGTGCTAGATAAAGGGCCGGTGGGGGCGGTGCTGCCGGGGCTGATTGTAATCGCGTTTGCCGTCTACCTGGGCAAGGTGCGCGAGCTGCTGCAGGAGATCAGGCTGCTGCGGGGCAGTCTGCTGTTCGCGCTGATTGCCGTGCCCTGGTTTGTGCTGGTAATCCTGGCCAACGGTCGGGCCTACATCGACTCGTTCTTTGGTTATCACAATATTGAGCGCTTTACGGAAGTGGTCAACGGCCACGCCGCGCCCTGGTATTTTTATTTTCTGGTGGTGGCGGTGGGCTTTTTACCCTGGTCGCCGTTTTTGCCCTACGCGCTGGTGCAGCTGCGGCTGTGGCGACCGGCGCGCTGGCGACGACTGCCCCGCCATCAGCATTTAAAGCTGTTTGCCGGCATTTGGTTTCTCACCATCTTTGTCTTTTTCACGGTGGCGGTGACCAAGCTGCCGAGCTACGTGCTGCCGCTGATGCCGGCGGCTGGCATCCTCATGGGCCTGCTCTGGAGCCAGCGGCTGACGGCTTCCTCGCCCAAGGCGGACTGGGGCTTTGGGCTCAGCGTCGGGCTGAATATTTTGCTGCTGGGGGCGCTGGCGCTGGCGTCGCTTTACAGCCCCAACTGGATGAGCGGCGACCCGGTAATGCCCACCCTGCCAGCAGAAGTTCGTCGCTCGGGCATCATGACGCTCTCAGCAGCCATCTGGGGGATGGCCGCGATCGCGGCTTTAGCGCTGCTGCTGACCCGGCGGGCTCGCTGGCTGTGGGGCGTTAATCTGGCGGCGTTTGTGGCTTTCGTCATTTTTACCATGATGCCGGCATACGCCATCGCCGACAGCCTACGACAGCAGCCGCTGCGAGAGATTGCGACTGCGATCGCGCAGCAGCAACGGCCGGGTGAGCCAGCAGCGATGGTGGGGTTTATGAAACCGAGCCTAGTTTTCTACAGCCGTACCCCTATCCTCTACCAGGGCAATCCTCAAGCAGTGGCAGACTCTCTGCAGACCGCCTACCCTGACTCAGCCTCGGCGCTGATTGTGGGACATCCGGCAGAAGTGGCAGCGGCCAGCGGCGACCGCGCTGCTGAGCTGCTTGTACAAGCAGGTACCTATCAGCTGGTGAGAGTCTCGCTGTGACGGCGGACGGCGGTCTCTCCATAAAGTTATACCTACAACTGTGAAGTTTGGAGAGGGAATGCTTAAAAGGTTATAAAACCCTGACGCTGCAGATTGCGCCTGCGGATAGAGTGAAGGGGTTAGTTCTGCGCTTTACAGTTATAAGCGTATGAAAAAACACTGCTATAGGCTGGTTGGGGGTTGTGCCGCTGTGACCCATTTGTTGAGCATCGAAGGAGAGCGACGTCAGATGCTCTAACAGCATATAGCTGCTGCGTAAAATCAAATTTTGGCTACTGTGGAGTTTTTGTCGCTTCCTCCGCTTAGCTGTTCCCGAGGGGGGACGCAACTCCCCACCAGAGCGGTCTTAGGGACAGGTAGCCATTAAGCAGTAAGTGTCGGTTGAGGGTTGTGCCGCTGTGACTCATTGACTGAGCGTCGAAGGAGAGCGACGTCAGATGCTCAGACGATACTGCGCTAGCTTTATCTCAGGCTGTTGTGGAGTTTTTGTCGCTTCCTCCACTTAGCTGTTCCCGAGGGGGGACGCAACTCCCCACCAGAGCGGTCTTAGGGACAGATAGCTTTGAGCTAGTTCTGGGGCTCTGCTAAAGGCAGACCTAGCAGTCGTACAAATCATTGCTGTACCTGGAGTGCTCCTGATGGCAGGGGCATTTTTTTTGCTATGACGAAGAGTCGGCTGGCGCGTCAGATTTGCTGCTCGTTTGCGGCCTGGGTTGCTGGCTATTCTGCTGGCTGGACGACCTGCCGTTAAAGAACTGTTTGAGCAGCGACCGGGTCTCCGCATTGAATGAAACGGGCAGTTCGCCATTGATCAGGTGCAGATCGCGCTGCGGGAAGGGAATTTCGATATTTTGGTCGCGAAAGGCTTTGGCGATCGCAAAGTTTAGATCGCTTTTAATTTTAGGCTGCTTGCTGGGCGTGCGAATCCATACCAGCAGGTCGAAGTCGAGCGCGCTGTCGCCAAAGCCTTTGAAGAAGACCTGCGGCGCTGGGGCTGCCACCACGTCAGCATGATCTCGCCCCACGGAAAGCAGAATAGAGCGCACGGTTTCAGGATTAGACTTGTAGGCTACGCCAACCGGGATATGAATGCGCGATAGCGGATTGCGATGGCTCCAGTTAGTGACTTCGTTTTCTAAAAACTGAGAGTTCGGGACAATAATCGAAATCTGATCGAGCGTACGTACCTCGGTTGAGCGAATGCCGACCCGCTCGACGGTGCCCATATTCTCGCCAAACTCAATAAAGTCGCCCACCTGGATGGGGCGCTCAAACACAATTACCAGGCCGCTGCCAATGTCTTTGGCAATATTCTGTAAGCCCAAGCCAATCCCGATACCCAGGGCGCTCGCGAGCAGAGCCAGAGAGCTGAGGTCGAGGCCCCATATCTGCAGCACGATGATGGTGCCGATGACGATGAGTAAATAGCGCGTCAGCACGGCGATGGCTTCTTGCACGCCGCGATTGATGCCGGTAGCGCGTAGGATGCGCGATCGCAAAAGGTTAGTCGCAGACCGCGCCCCTAGCACCACCAAAAAGATCATCGCCAGCAGCGTCAGCAGATCGATAACCGAGAATGAAGCCTCGCCCAGATCAAGCATTTCTGCTGTGAAGCTATTGCGCAGCGCCAGCACAATCCGGTTACGCCACTGCAGCGACCACAGAAAGAACTGCGTACTGGAATAGAGCGCAATTCCCCAGATGCAAACTCTGACTAAAAACAGCGTGGTGTTAAGAAACAGGTTGACGGCGGTAAAGTGACCGGGCTGACGGCTGTCTTCCTGCGAAAAGGTAATCCGATCCATCGCCGGGCAGAGATAGCGCCGCCAAATGAGGCCCGCTAGCCAGTGCGCCACGCCGGCGGCAAAAATAATGCCAATGATGCTAAAAATAGCCCGCTGCGTATAGCCGTCTTGCTGCTCTTGTTTAGCCAGCTGCAGCGCGGTTTCTATCTCGGTAGCCCAGCGCTGGGCCAGCTGCTCAACGGTTTCACTATTGTTGGCTTTGGCGTCGTTCTGCGTGACGGTCAGCAGCGTGGTATCACCCGCCGAAATGTTCTGCGAGCCGTCATCAGCTGCCTCAATCTGCACCGGCGGCAGCGAGGGGGACCGCAGCCAGGTCTCAAGCCCTGTTTGAATTCGAGTATTGATTACGTCGGCGCGCTCTGCGGCCGTTTGGCGGTTGGTATTGGCGACTTGAAAGGGAGAAAAGCCTTCAATGTTGACCTCTGCAGTTTGCAGCGGCTCAGCGGCCTGAGTCGTCGAGGTCGACGCTGCAGACTCTACGGCAGACTCTACGGCAGATTCTACGGCAGGCTCGGGCGGTGCAGCCGACTGGGCCCACAGGGGGACAGGTAGCGTCATGGCTAGCAGCAGCGCGATCGCCAGCCCCCAGCCTGCGCGTAAAAGCGACTGCCTAATGTGCCTCGATTGGATCACGCCTGCCTCGACTGAAACGATCTGCCTTTCTAGGTTTAGCAAATCTAGAGCCGCAATTGACACTATTTGCGATAATAGCGCCGCGCCAAAATCGGCAGCACTGAGAGCAGCGCTAGCAGACTCAGACAGAGCAGCAGCGACAGCCAGCTGCCGCCCGACAGCGCTTCTACCCCGGCTACGCCCAGCCAGGTATAGATCAGCGTGCCGGGGATGATGCCCACTAGGGTGCCAATCGCATAGTGTGAGAGCGGTACCGGCGTTAGCCCAAATAGGAAATTAACCAAATTAAAGGGAGAAATTGGCGCAAATCGAATCGCCATGACGCAGGCTAACCCCTGCCGGCGCATCAGCTGGTTGAGCTGGTAGAACCGCGTCGATCGGCTAAATCGCCGCTTAAACCAGCTGTGTAGCAGATGCCGCGATAGCTCAAACGCTGCGATCGCGCCCAGCGTTGCCCCAATCACAGACCAGACCGTGCCCCACAGCAGCCCAAACACAGCGCCGCCGGCAATCACTAAAACAGTACCGGGTACGCCCACAGCCGTCGCGATGATGTGCGCCCCAATAAAGACGATGGCCTTAAGCGAGCCAATGCTGTCTAAGTACTGCTGCAGCGCAGTCGGATTGCCCAAAAGTAAAAAGGGTTTCCAGCAGCAGGCAGTCAGTATAGCTGCTGCTAGTAGGAAACCCCAGAACGCTTTTTTGCGAAACATTGATCTTAGGTAGGTGGCATCAGCGGCTACGACTCTTGAGGCAGCTCCGTGGTTTCTGGCACGGACTCTCGGAGGGCCTTACGAGCAATGCGAGTGATGTAGATCGTGATGGCAACGATTGTGACAAAGATTAAAATTTTGATCGTCCAGTCGACAATTGGGTTAGAAGGCGCTTCACCCGTGCCAATCATCGCTAGGTCGCCCGCCAAGAAGCCTAGGTAGACATACATGATGGTGCCAGGAATGATGCCAGTCGTTCCCAAAACGTAGTCTTTGAGCGATACCTGCGTGAGCCCTAGCGCATAGTTGAGCAGGTTAAACGGAAAGGCCGGCGAGAGGCGAATTAGGAAGATCAGCTTGCTACCTTCTTTGGCGATCGCATCGTCGATTGCCTTAAATTTGCGATTGCCAGCAATTTTTTGTGCAATCCAATCGCGGGCCAGGTAGCGGCCCACCAGAAAAGCAGCGGTTGCGCCCAGCATGGCACCAATAAAGACAAAGAGCGAGCCTTTGACCACGCCGAAGACAACGCCAGCGCCCAGCGTCACCACCGAGGCCGGCAGAAAGGCCACCGTAATCACGACGTAGAGCAAAATAAAGGCGATAGGGCCAATAATGCCGAGGCCGTCAATCCAATCTAGGATGCTGACTAGATTTTGCTGCAGCCAGGCGATGGGCGAGGCGCTGGCCGTTTCTTGGGCTAGCGCTGGTGCGGTGGTAACCAGAAAGGTGCCAAGGACAGAAAATAACATCAGGCGGGCCGCCTTCGGAGGCAGAGATATCTTCGCTAATCGTCTCATGGTTGGGATCTCCTATGGTTTCAGGCTGTTGGTTTTTTTAGACGAAGTCGGAACTGGGTGGCAGCGCCGTCAGTGAGTCAGGCTGTCGGCCTGCCCCTCGGCATCTGCTAAACAACGTTTAAAAGAAGCGTTAGAGCAGCGCACCGCCGCAGCTAGAGCCGCTGCCGGCCGTACAGCCGTAGCAGTAGGACGCAGTCCGCACGGTTTGGACTAAGTCCAGCGTGCCGGCTTCCAGCAAAGCCGCTACCGTAATCGGCTGACCCGCTGTGGTCACAGCCGGAATGCCTTCCATCTGGTTGAAGTCGCAGTCATAGACCCGACCCAGATAGTCAATCGAGAGCTCATCGCGGCACATCAGATGCGCCACCGTTGATGGATTATGGTGCGTTTCTAGAAACTTGAGGTAGGGCCGCAGCAGCTGACGGTGCTGCAGCTGAAATCGGGTGCGGCCAATCGGCAGGTTGGTAATGGTAAAGAGCTGATTGAAGACAATGCCAAAATGCGCTTCTAGGTAGGCTTTATAGTCTTGCTCTAGCCCCTGCTGCCCTGGCGTTAGCGAAAAGGGCTCAGCAGTCGGGATCGGTGGATTATAAACCAGATCGAGCTGGAGGGTGCGATCGCGGCCGTAGCCTAGCGCGTTGAGCTGCTTTAGCGCCCGAATGGACCCGTCATAGACGCCCCGCCCGCGCATCTTATCGACGTTATCTTCGAGGTAGCAGGGCAGCGAGGCCACGACGTGCAGCTGCTGTGCTGCAAAGTATTCTGGCAGGTCTTCGTAGCCCGGCTCCAAAAAGATAGTTAAATTTGAGCGCACAATCACCTCTTTGCCCTGCGCTCGAGCAGCTTCTACAATCGGTCGAAAGCCATAGTTCATCTCAGGCGCACCGCCGGTTAAGTCCACTGTCTCAATTTGGGGAAATCGCTCGATTAGCTCAATCAGCTGCTCACACACTGCCGGAGATAGCTCCTCTGTGCGAAATGGCCCCGCTTCGACGTGGCAGTGCGTGCAGGAGAGATTGCACTTTCGCCCCAAATTAATCTGAAGGACGCGAATCAACCGTTTGCCCAGCGGTGCTTCCAGCATTTGCTCGAAAGGCGTGACGGCGGTTGAACTAGCAGGGTGCGACTGAACCATGAGTAAGCTAAAGCGTATGGTGTGTACAGCGTGTGAACGCAGCGAACTTTCATTCACACAAGTCTATTGAACGATGCTTTACTGAATTTTTCCTGAAAAAAAAGCTGTAATTCTGTGAAAAATCGAGCGGTTTCAAAATTCAAGAAAAAAGCCGACCGGGCCAACCGATCGGCTAATCATGTTAAATCAAGAAGATGGATGCTAGTTTACCACTAGGCGACGAATTGGAAATCTGCGCTCAGCAATACGTTGGTCGTGTCTTGAACAACGCCGACGAGGTCGCCCTTATAGTAGACGGCTGTATCTTTAGCGGCGCTGCCGCCAAAGTTGAAGTTCTTATTCAGTGAGTAGTCGCTAGCGCTGCCGTGAACCTGGAACTTATCCCCTTCGAAATGGTAGAAGTCTTTAATCGTGGCATAGCCCGCACCGAGGTAGAAGGCCTTATCTTTGTCACCCAGGATAAACAGGTCGGCCCCGTCGCTAGCGCCTTTGACGCCCGGCTGAGAGCTGCTGAATTCACCCGCTAAGATATCGTACTCGCCGACCTGCCCCCCGTAGCCGTTGAGCCTGTCGTTGCCGGTGCCGCCCACCAGGGTATCTGAACCGGCACCGCCGAGGATGCTGTCGTGGCCGCTGCCGCCAGAGAGGTAGTTATTGCCAGCGTTACCAATCAGCTGGTTATTGAGGCTATTGCCGTAGCCGTTGATGTGGCCAGTCCCGGTTAAGATTAGCCGCTCAACGTTGGCGCTCAGCGCTTCTGAGATTGAAGCGCGCACGGTGTCGTAGCCCTGACCGGCGTACTCAGTCACCACGTCACCGACGTTGTCGACATAGTAGGTGTCGCTGCCGGTGCCGCCATACATTCTATCAGCACCGATACCGCCATTGAGCGTGTCGTTGCCGCCGAGGCCGTAGATCCAGTCGTTGCCCGCTGCGCCATAGAGATAGTTGTTGCCGCTGTTGCCAGAGATGCTGTTGCTGAGGCTGTTACCGTAGCCGCTGATGTTGGCTGTGCCGGTGAGGATTAGGCGCTCAACGTTGGCGCTCAGTGCTTCTGAGATCGAGGCGCGTACGGTGTCGTAGCCTTGACCGGCGTACTCAGTCACCACGTCACCGACGTTGTCGACATAGTAGGTGTCGCTGCCGATGCCGCCATACATTCTGTCAGCGCCGATGCCGCCATTGAGCGTATCGTTGCCAGCATAGCCATACATCCAGTCGTTGCCAGCCCCACCAGAGAGATAGTTGTTGCCGCTGTTGCCAGAGATGCTGTTGCTGAGGCTGTTACCGTAGCCGTTGATGTTGGCTGTGCCGGTGAGGATTAGGCGCTCGACGTTGGCGCTCAGTGCTTCTGAGATCGAGGCGCGCACGGTGTCGTAGCCTTGACCGGCGTACTCAGTCACCACGTCACCGACGTTATCGACATAGTAGGTGTCGCTGCCGGTGCCGCCATACATTCTGTCAGCACCGATGCCGCCGTTGAGCGTATCGTTGCCGCCGAGGCCGTATAGCCAGTCGTTGCCAGCCGCACCATAGAGATAGTTGTTGCCGCTGTTGCCAATCAAAACGTTGGCCAAGCCGTTGCCATAGCCGTTGATGTTGGCTGTGCCGGTGAGGATTAGGCGCTCAACGTTGGCGCTCAGTGCTTCTGAGATCGAGGCGCGCACGGTGTCGTAGCCCTGACCGGCGTACTCAGTCACCACGTCACCGACGTTGTCGACATAGTAAGTGTCGTTGCCGGTACCGCCGTACATTCTGTCGGCACCGAAGCTGCCATTGAGAATGTCGTGGCCGCCGAAGCCGTAGATCCAATCGTTGCCAAACGTGCCAACTAGCGCTTTACGAAAAACAGCAGGTACACCGTTGGTGGTATTGTTATCGTTGTACTGGCTACCAAAAGACATCTCCAAAATATAAATTCGGACAAAAAAAGGCGGTAGAACACTAAAAGTAGAGTTCTACCCACCCAATGAAAAATCCCTACAATTATATCAACCAACATCCTGAGCGCAGCAAGCGACTATT
>JAAHIA010000214.1 GCA_010671975.1 Leptolyngbya sp. SIO4C1
AGGGCTACCTAACCGGGGCAGAGTGGGACTGGTCGAGTATCTATACCTCGTTGGGAGAGCAGTTTGTGGCAGGTAAAACGCTATGGCCGGCGATATCCCCCACTTGCTGCGGGGCGGCCTATCTGACAATTTTTGTAAGCTCTCGCCCTACGGCCCGGTGGTCAGCGAAGCCGCTCAAGCAGACGCCGAAGCAGCTAGGAACAAGCTGCTGAAGGGCGACTTAGTGATCTACACAGGCGAGCTCAAGAATAATAAAGGCAATACAGTTTTAGCCGCCGGTGAGAACTACGAGCAGCAAAACTTAGAGCTAGAAAAGATGGACTGGCTGATTGATGGCGTCAAGGGCAGCGTAGACGGCTAATGGTTGGCGCTACGTCCGAAACTTCGCGATTTCTTCCCTGGCGGCGATCGCTAGAAGCGCTTTTTTTGCCTGTCGCAGCGCTGGCAGTCGCTCTGGTGCTCTTTGGCATTTTCTGCACCTTAGCCGGCGCCAATCCTTTCGCTGTCTATGGCTCTATCTACCAAGCTGCATTTGGCCGCTGGAGCGCCTGGCAAAATACGCTAATCCGAGCAGCACCTCTGATGCTGACGGCGCTTTGCACGGCGCTGCCGGCCCGACTAGGGCTTGTCATTATTGGCAACGAAGGCGCGCTGGTGATGGGTGGACTGGCCGCGATCGCAGCCGGACTCAGCCTAGGTACGGCGCTACCGCCGCTGCTGGTGCAGGCAATCATGGCGCTAGCCGGGGCGACCGCTGGCGGCCTGTGGATTATGCTAGCCGGCGCGCTGCGCCACTATCGCGGCGTCAACGAGACGATCAGCAGCCTGCTCTTAAACTACATTGCGATCGCCTTTCTCAATCATCTAGTCGAAGGCCCAATGCGCGACGCCAGCTTTGTCACCAAGCCCTCCTCCGCTGCGCTCGATCCGGCCAACTGGCTAGGCACGCTGCCCGGCACCCGCATTCACTTTGGCCTGCTCTACGGGCTGGTGATCTGCCTAGTCGCCTACCTACTCATCCAGCGCACCACCTTTGGCTTTGCTGCCCGCACCGCGGGCGGCAATATTCGCGCCGCCCGCATCGCCGGCCTACCCGTCGGCAAGCTCACGCTCGCCATCTGCTTTCTAGGCGGCTCCGCCGCTGGCCTAGCCGGCATGGTCGAAGTCGCAGCGGTGCAAAAGCGAATCAACGAATCGCTAGTCTCTAACTACGGCTATGCCGGTATCCTCGTCGCGTTCGTCTCGCGCCACAACCCGCTTGCCACTATCCTCGTTGCCATTTTACTAGGCGGCATCTTAGCCAGCGGCGGCATCCTCCAGCGCTCCCACAGTCTACCCGACGCCACCGTCCTTGTCTTCCAAGGCATTGTATTTTTGTGCGTGCTGTACAGCGATTCACTCTACGGCAAGCTGTCGTGGTTTCAAGCAGCAGAGTAGGCCCAAAATCTAACATCTAAAACCTAAAATCCAACATGTCTGACTCTCTTGGGCTACTCGGCATTCCACTCGGCATCCTAGCCGGCACTTTGCGCGGCAGCGCGCCCTTTCTGTTTGTCAGCCTCGGCGAATGTCTCACCGAGAAAAGCGGCAAGATTAACCTAGGTCTAGAAGGTACGCTGCTGATGGGCGCCATGAGCGCCTACGGTGTGTCCTATCTGTCGCAGGGGGCGGTGGGAGAATTTTGGGCACCGTGGCTGGGGGTGCTGGCAGCGGGGCTGTCAGGCATGGGGCTAGGGGCAATTCACGGCTGGCTGTCGCAGCAGCCTCGGGTAAACGACGTGGCAACCGGCATTGCCATGATTGTGCTAGGCAGCGGCCTAGCCTTTTTCTTAGGCAAGCCGTTCATTCAGCCGCAGGCACCGCAGCTGTTTACCTTCGACTGGGGCGCATGGAGCAGTTCGCCAGCGGTGCAGGCTGCCTTAAAGGTGAGTCCGCTATTTTTGCTCGGGGTTGCGATCGCGCCGCTGCTGCACTGGTTTTTCCGCGCTACCCGCTGGGGGCTCTATGTGCGCGCGGTTGGCGATAGCCCACAGGCCGCTCGGGCGATGGGCATTTCTATTTTTAAGGTGCGCCTGGTCAGCATCATGGCCGGCAGCTTTTTAGCCGGTATTGGCGGTGCCTGTCTGTCGCTCTACTATCCTGGCGTTTGGACCGAGCGGATTTCTAGCGGTCAGGGACTGATGGCCGTTGCGCTGGTGATTTTTGCCCGCTGGAACCCAATTCAGTGTCTGTGGGCATCGCTGCTGTTTGGCGGCGCGCAGGCGTTGGGTCCCGCGTTTCAGTCAGTTGGAATCGACTCGTACTACTATCTGTTCAACGCCGCGCCGTACATTTTGACACTGCTGATCATGATTATCACCTGCTCACCGCAGCGAACGCTAATGGGGGCACCAGGAGCATTGGGCAAGGAAGTATGACTAACACTATTAAGCTAGCCGTCAACGGAACGCTGATGCGCGGCCTGGCGCTGAACCCAAACCTGCTCAACGTGGGTGCCACCTTTGAGCGAGAAGCCCAGACCGAGCCGGCCTACCGGCTTTGGTCAATAGACGACCGCTATCCGGCCATGATCAAAGTAAGAGAAGGGGGAACTGCCGTTGCGCTTGAAGTCTGGCAGGTGCCGCTGGCTGGGCTCGGTACGCTTCTCTCGCAGGAACCGCCGGGGCTGGCCATCGGTAAGGTTACGCTGCAGGATGGCGAACAGGTGCTGGGCGTCATTGGTGAACCGCTGACGGTTGCAGGCAAGCTAGACATCACTCAGCATGGCGGCTGGCGAGCCTACTGGGCGGCCACATCTCCTTCGCCCGCATAGGCTAGCAGCGCGAGTTAAACGCATCACAAATTCTACCGACTGCCTGTTTGCAAACCCGTGAGGGTTGCCTCAAGCGTTGCCGTCCAGCCGACGATGCCGCCCTGGGCGCGGATCATGTCTAGGGTGGCTTGCTTAAAGTCAGGAAAATAGCTTTCGGTGGCATCTTCAACCAGCAGGCATTCGTAGCCGCGATCGTTAGCTTCACGCATCGTGGTTTGCACGCAGACTTCGGTGGTGACGCCTGTGAAAATCAGATGGGTAATTTGGCGCGATCGCAACGCGGCTTCTAGCGCAGTGCGATAAAATGCGCCTTTGCCAGGCTTGCTGATCACGATCTCGTCGGGCTTAGGCTCAAGCGCCGGAATAATCCCGTTGCCGAGTTCTCCTAGCACTAAGATGCGGCCCATTGGCCCACTATCGCCAATCTTCAGCTGCGGCTGACCGCGAGATCGCTTAGAGACAGGGCAATCAGAGAGATCGCGTTGATGGCCCTCTTGAGTTTGAATGATGGGCAGTCCTTTGGCTCTAAAGACAGCCTGCAGCTGTTGCACAGCGGGCACAATGGCCTGCAGGCGAGAGACATCATTGCCGAGTGCTGCCCCAAAGCCGCCCGGTTCGAGAAAGTCGCGCTGCATATCGATAATCATTAGGGCTACCTGCAGCAGGTTGGCGGGTAGCGGATAGTCGTAGGGCTGCGCAGAGATGACCGGCATGTCGCGTTCTGGTTGGGGAAAGCAGCAGCTCACTGTCCGGCCATCCGCTGGCCAATCAGCGTGAGGTCGGCATCGACAATGTCGCTTTCATAGACCAATTGACCCTCACTCATTACTAAAATCCGATCGGCTAGAGTCAGCAGCTCATCGAGATCTTCGCTGACTAGCAGCACGGCCACGCCGCGATTGCGCGCATCCACAATCGCGGCGTGGATAAAGTCTACGGCTGAGAAATCTAGGCCAAAGCAAGGATTGGCCGCAATCAGCAGCTGAACAGCGTCGGCAGAGAGTTCGCGCGCTAGGACCGTCCGCTGAACGTTGCCGCCTGAGAGGTGGCTGACCGGCGTTTCAACAGCAGGCGTTTTAACTGAGAACTGCTGCACCAGCTGCTTGGCCCGCTGCCGAATTGCTTTGAGGATTAGCAGCCAGCGCCACTTAGCCTGCGGCGGTCGATCAAAGGTGCGTAGCGCCAGGTTATCAGCCACACTCATAGTCGGAACGCAGGCATTGCGCAGCGGTTCTTCTGGCAGCGCATACACCTGATGGCGCTGCATCTCGCGACGCGTGGCGCTGTAAGGTTCGCCATTGACCTGCAGGCTGCCCGCTGTTGGCACACGCTGGCCAGCCAGCACCTCAACCAGCTCTCGCTGGCCGTTGCCAGAGACGCCGGCAATGCCAACAATCTCGCCGGTCTGAACCGTGAGATTCACGCCTTTAACAGCCGGCAAACCGTCATCGCGACGGGCATAAATTCCGGCAATTGAGAGAACGGGCCTGCGCTCTAATGCTTCTATTTTCGCCACTGACTGAGCGCTGCGAGCTTCGCCCAGCATCATTTGAGCCATGGCTTCTACAGAGAGCGCCTTGACCGTCCCCTGACCGGCCACCTGGCCCTTGCGTAAGATTGTCACCTCGTCAGCAAAAGCCTGCACTTCGCGAAACTTGTGGGTAATTAGCAGCACGCTGAGGCGATCCTTAACCACTTCTGAGCGCAGCAGCGCTAAGACTTCATCAGCTTCAACCGGCGTTAGCACCGAAGTCGGCTCATCTAAAATCAAAATGCGGCTCTTGAGATAGAGCTGCTTGAGAATCTCTAGCTTCTGCTTTTGACCTGCCGCTAGCTGAGCCACCGGACTGTCTAAGTCAATCCGAAACGGCGAGTCGTGAATAAAGGCGCGCAGCGCTTCATATTCTTGCTTCCAGCTGATCAGCTGTTTGCTGTCGTAGCGAGAGAGCACTAAGTTCTCAGCAACCGTCATCGCCGGCACAGAGGTAAAGTGCTGATACACCATACCAATGCCGTGACTGTGGGCGTCTTTAGGACTGTGAATGGTCTGCGGCACCTGGTCGATGAGCACCTGCCCAGCCGTGGGCTGATAGAAGCCCATGGCGCACTTTACTAAGGTACTTTTGCCCGCTCCATTTTCGCCGAGCAGGGCATGAATGCTGCCGGGCTTTAGCGTCATCGAGACCCGATCGAGCGCAGTGAAGCGGCCAAATCGCTTGGTCATATCGACCATATCGAGCCGGGGGGGGGCCTGTACGCGGCTAGGCGTCAGTCGAGCTGCGGTCTCCATAGGTTAAGCCTGAAGCGTTTCGATCAAATCAGCCGAGGCTGCCACTGCCCCAAAGACGCCGCCCTGCATCTTGATCATTTTGAGCGCCGCCTGGTAGTTGCCATAGTCGGTTGCACCGGTGCAGTCTGACAGCATCAGGCATTCATAGCCGCGATCGTTGGCCTCACGCAGGGTGGTATGTACGCAAACGTCGGTGGTGATGCCGCTCAGAATCAGGTTTTGAACGCCCTGACGCCGCAGCAGTAGGTCTAAATCGGTGGCGAAGAATGCGCCCTTACCAGGCTTATCAATCACGGCTTCGCCCGGCAGCGGCGCTAGCTCAGGGATGATTTCCCAGCCGGGCTCTCCTCGCACCAAAATGCGGCCACAGGGTCCCGGATCGCCGATGCCTGCCCCAATCTGGCGAGAGCGCCACTGCTTGTTTTCTGGCAGATCGGACAGATCTGGGCGATGGCCTTCGCGAGTGTGCAAAATTGAATAGCCCAAATCTCGCATCACGCTCAGCAGCCGCTGTAAAGGAGCGATTGGCGCGCGGGTCAGCGACAGATCGTAGCCCATCTTGTCAACGTAGCCGCCTTCGCCACAAAAGTCAGTCTGCATATCGATGACAATCAGCGCCGTATTGCCGGGGCGCAAATCGCCGTTAAAGGGATAGGGATAAGGATCTGAATTTACATATCGGCCCATAGCTGGCGGCTGGAAGCAGCAGTGTAACCCTACGGCAGAAATAGCATTAGCGCCGCCGCCGCAGGTGTTCACTGTGAACTAAGTTGCGATTCTTGACGAACGCTGCGATCTAATCTTTCAGCAGTGCGGTGGGCATGTCTTCTCCTAAATACTCGCGAGTAGGGGCCTCAAAGCCGCAAGACGTGCCGTCTGTGTGCACTACCTCATCTTCCCAGGGCAGCCGATAGTGACCGGCGACCATATCTTTCATGTAGGTGTAGGGACAGTCTTGAGCGCCGCCTTTGACTGCGACATAGCCGCGATGACCGAACTGATAGATGTTGTTCTCTACGCCCCAATACTTACGGGCCTCGCGCACCAGATCGGGGCGCACTTCTGCAGTAATAATTTCATCAGGACGGTGGCTGCCCATTGCCAGCGGTTCGCCATCAAAGTTGATAATCATGCCTTCGCCCATCGAGTCGAAGGTGCCGTCGCTACCGCACATACAAACAGACGCAGTCGCCATCAGGTTGCAAAAGGCATTCGCCTGGTTGGTAATGCGCCAGCTGTGACGAATCGGTGCGGTGTAGCCAGCGGTGCGAATCATGATTTCAGCACCTTTGTAAGCACATTCTCTGGCCATCTCAGGAAACATGCCATCGTGGCAGATAATCAGCGCCAGCTTACTGCCGTTCGGCCCTTCGCAAACCGGAATGCCAATGTTGCCAGGCTCCCAAGGCTCGACGGGCACCCAGGGGTGCAGCTTACGATAGTAGAGCTTCAGGTCGCCGCGATTGTCAATGATGAGCCCGCTGTTGTAAGGGTTACCCTCAGGATTGTGCTCCATGATAGAAAAGCAGCCCCAGATTTGATGGTCGACACAGGCTTGCTGAAAAGCCTCAATTTCTGGTCCATCGAGCCGACACATAATCGCCGGGTTGGTATTCATCGACAGTCCGTGCAGCGAATATTCGGGAAAAACTACTAGATCCATCGTGGGCAGATTGCGCCGCGCCTTGGCAACCATCTCGCAAATTCGCTGCGTCTGAGCCGCCAGGTCATCTGGGGTGACCACGTTGGGCAGCTGCAGCTGCACCATGCCTAGCACAACACCGTTGGGAGTTTTATTCAGACCACCGAGTCCACTCATAGGATTTTCCTGATTAGAGACTTATTCAATGTAAGGCCGAGCGGGTTTGCGGTTTGTGACGATGGCTGCAAGAAGTTCTGTCGATTTTTACAAGCAGCGACAGAACTGCCTAAAGTTTATCTAGAGCCCGCAGCTTTCTCCTGCAAATCCGCCAGCCACTGCTGCCGCTCGACGGAGCCGAGCTGTCCTAAATCATCGGTTTGAAACTGCTGCTGCAGCGCTTCTCTCACCTGCCAAGCTGACCAGCCGAGTCGAGCCAGCTGCCGCGCGATCGCAGCGCCTAGCTCAGTTTGTTCAGGCTCATCGCTGGGGATTGCCAGCAGCTGGGCATATCGCTGCGGCTGCGCCTCTAGCCAGCGCCCGGCCTCAGCCATCAAAATTGGGTCGGCAGAGCTGATAAAGTCACGCATGCGCAGGTAGATCTCAGGCTGATAGCTCGGCTGCGGCTGCGGACGCTGCGATCGCACTTTGGCTAAATCTGCTCGAATGCGATCGCGAATCTCTGCAGAATTACTACCCTTACCCTGCAGAGAGAGACTTTCTAGATCGCTAGAAAGCTGAACTGACAAGACATTACTGCCTACTGTGGGTAATAAGCTTGTAACGCTAGCAGAGCGAGCTGCGCCCACAGCGCAGGCTCGCTCGCTAATAATTTCAGAATTTTCTGAGACTTCGGCTTCTTCCATATCTGCAACTGACTCAGGATGCCAAAGAGTGCGATAGCGATAGAGTGAAGCACCGCCGATGCCATAGTCTAAAAGCGCCTTAAATCGAGCAGTCGCCTTGAGCGGCAGGTTTTCTTTAGAAATTAGATCGGCGACTGCCTGACTGATTTTCTCCTGCGTCGCTCGGGCCTGCTGCTGATTCCAGCTTTCAGTAACTGCTAACTTAGCTTGAGAACTACTGGCTTTTTGCCCGTAGGGAAAATAGTGACTGTTTTCAACACATCTGGCCCAGTCAGCAGCGCGGACTTCAATCTCATGCTGATGGCGGCACCAGTCGCGATAGCCAGGCAGCGCGATCGCAATATCTACAATCTTTTGGGCTAGAGCTGTGCCAGCAAGCGGCGCCTCGCCTGTGATCACCTGATGAAATATATAGGTTCTCATTGCAATTCGACCCAGCAGCCGATTGGTCTGTCCTGGCCCGGTCCAGCCTGATTCAATTTCTATATTCAGATCGTTTAAGAATTTGTCTGCCTTAATTGAAAGATAGTGGCGCTGCAATCGCCGCTTCAGTAGTCGACTTAGCATCGCAGTATCGAGCTGATTGCGATCGCGGCAGCGCTGCCACTGCCGCACAAAAGCGGTAGGGCTGCTCCAAATAGGCTGCAGATTTACAGAATCTAATAGATAAGAACCTGACTGCAGTGGTAAACGATGTGCATTAAACAGCGTTGGTTTCTCAGCTTGATAAGTTTTAGGGTTAGGAAAAATCTCAAGCTGACCTGGCTTAATGGTAAATCCTCTATCAGCCAGCAGCTGGTGCAGCCCCTGACCT
>JAAHIA010000215.1 GCA_010671975.1 Leptolyngbya sp. SIO4C1
GTTCGAAGATGAGCAAGAGTTCTATCTGGTTCAAGAGTTTATCGATGGTGAGCCGCTCAGCCAGGAGATCAAGCGCACCGGACGCTTTAGCGAAGCTCAGGTGATTGACCTGCTGCGAGAAGCGCTGTTGCCATCGCTCCTAGCCGCTTGATCCCAAGCTCTAGCGCCTGGCGAGTTGGTTTGTCGGCCATAAAGTCGGCATATTCATCAAAGATGCAGACAATTCGAGGCAGCGGCTGAGAGGCAGCCTGGTTGTACTGCGCTAGGCTGGCGCAGCGACTTTTCTCAAAGCGCTGATAGCGGTCTTCCATCTGAGTCACTAGGCGCTCCATGAGAGCGATCGCGCCGTCGCCGTCTTTGATAATCGGCTCAATCAGGTAGGGGCTTTGCTCAAACTCCGGAAAGGTAACGCGCTTGGGATCAACCAGGGCAATTTGGAGCTGGCTGGGGGTATGACGGACTAGAAGGCTCAGCAGCTGCGATCGCAAAAATTCGCTTTTACCGCTGCCGGTCGTGCCGCCAACCAAAAAGTGGCAGGTGTTGGGATCGCTCAGGTCGGCCTCAATCAGACGATTGCTGAGGTCAACACCAATCGCAATCTGGGCAGTCTCAGCAGCACCGCTAGCGCTGACGTAGTCATCAAAGCCAGCCGTTTGCCGATCGGGCCGGGGTAAATCCACGCTGACGTAGCCGGTCTGCGGTGCAATCAGCGGCGACTGCATCAGCCCTAGCTGCACGCGCAAATCATCAGCAAGGCGCAGCATCGAGCTGACCTTGACGCCCAAATGCGGTTTTAGCTTGACTCGAATAAAGGCGGGACCGACCGCAGCCCCCTGATAGTCGGTATTCAATCCAAACGAAGCCAGCGTTTCAACCAGCTGCTGAGCCAGATCGTCTACCTCAGACAGCCGATGAGGCGAATGGACGGCAGCAGCCTCAGGCAGCGCTGAGGGCGATGGCACCGAAGACCCAGCCTTGGCCGCAGCCAGGGCAAAATACACCTGGCAAAGCTTTTGCTGCGGGCAGAGATCGCAGAGCTGCGGATGGACCGTGGCCGGCGGCGGATCGGGCTGGGACGCTTGCCAGGTTAGCCAGGTTTGCATTTGCTGTAGCTGAGCCGGCAGCAGCCGATACAGGCTGTCAGTCAGCTGCTCCCAGCTGTAGACGGTGCCTTGCCAGTCGGGCAGTACAGCATAGACGGCCGAGTCAATCGGGACGCCAAGCCGCTGATGTAGCAGATAGCTATAGAGCGCTACCTGCATTACCTGGGCGCTGGGATCGGGGGCAGTGTAGGTTTTGTATTCCACTACGCAGAGCCGCTGCAGCGCAAAGTCATAGATCAGGCTGTCAAAGCGACCTTGAACCAGCTGGGTCTGGCCGTCAGGCAAGATGAATTTGTGCTGCACGGCCAGCTCCTGAGCTAGCAGCGTTTTGGCCACGACTTCTGACGCGGCGCAGAAGCGCAGATTGCTAACCAGCAGCTCGGCCCAGCGCTGCATCAGCTTGCCTAAAGCCTGCCAAAGCGGCTGTGCGATCGCGGCCTGAGCGGGCTCTAGCCGCTGTAAATAGGGGTAAAAAACGGCGCGATAAAGGTGCTGCTGTAGCTGCTGCGTCACAGCTTGGGGATCGGTGGGCGCGATTGCCAGATCTGCCTGACGCAGCGCTTGGGCACAGGCATTTGCCAGCTGATGAAAGGCGATGCCCAGCCCAGCTGGGGTCTCACGACTACCAAACAGCGTTCGGCCGCCGCGCACTGCCCCAAGATAGAAGAGGCGCGGGCATTCTAGTGCCAGCTTGACCTGGGTGACGCTAAACGGCTTAGTCATCAATGGGAACCCAGCAGATTAGCTGCTCCTGCGGCTTAGCGTTCGGGTCTAGCACCTTTAGCCGCTGCGCCTGACAGAGCTGTTCAATCAGTTGCAAAATTTGCGCCTCGCTCATATCGCTGGCGTCAGCCCGTGCTTGCTCAACCAGCACCTGCAGCCCCATCAGCGACTGCGTTGCCATCAAATCGAGAATCTGCTGCCGGACGTGCCCCGTCTGCGGCTGAGTCTGCGCCGGCGCAGACTCAGCCGCAGCGGTTTTAGGGACGATATCTAAGGCTTGCAACAGCAGGCAGTCGTTAAAAACGCCGCTGTCGCGAATCAGCTGCTGTAGCTGCTTGAGCGTGGGGGTGGTGGGCCCTACCACCAGCTCGCCGCCGCAGGCAGCATTGACCAGCCGATGATAGGTCTCTAGCATTTGCACTGATTGCAGGTCGGGCTGAATATGCAGCGAGCAGGCGTCGGCAAAGATTTGCTTAAACAGCTTGTGCCCCTGAGTGTTGGCTTTGCCCAGCGGCGCAGCCCGCAGCAGGTAGAGGCGATCGCACACTGCTTTTTCACAGGCACGCATGACGTAGAAAAAGGTCCTCATACTGGGATCTTCGGCCCAAACAACGCCAGCCTTAGCGCCTGGGCTAGCACCCGGCTGGGCGTAGGTGAGCGAATAGGCCGCAAACTTAGTGCGCTGCAAAAAAGGCGTGGCTACTTCAGGCACCTGCAGCGCCTCTAGCGCTTCTTGCAGGCGACGAATCAGCTCAGGCGAAGACAGCTGGCCAATGCGCGTCACCTGCTGAGCGATCCGCTGCCGTTCAGCCTGCCAGACTAGCCCAAAGTTCGCTCTCAGGTTTGGCGGTGGGGCCGGTGGAACTGGCGGCTGTCGCCTGGGCGAAGCGGGCAGAGCGGGCGCTCTAAGCTCGTCTGGCTTCTCTTTGTAATGCTGAATCAGCTGCTGGCCCAGCATTAAGGCGCTGCGCGGCAGCGTTTTGCCACCGGGATATTTACGCGCAAGCCACTGTCGCGATAGCGGCGCGATCGCAGATTCGGGTGACGGGCTCGCCTGCTGATGCAGCGGCGCAAGCCGCGAGGCCCAAAGCGCCATCGCCTGATCGAGGTTAATCATTTTGAGCACCAGTCGCTGGTTCAATCGGGCCAGATCAGCGGGCTGCAGCGCATTTTGATTTTGTCGCCAGGTGCTGGTGATGATGCTGATTACAATCAGAAAGTTGCTCAGCTTTTCATTGTGAATCGTTGAGTTAAGGTTAAACAGGCTCTGCAAATCGGGCCGGCCATTGGCCAGCAGCGGAATGTTATCGAGATTGTCAAAGCAGAGAACAATTGGCTGTGTAGACGCCGCTAGCCGTCCAAAGTTACTCAATATCTTTTGCGCCGCATTTTCAGAATCTAGCGCGCGCTTCACTCGAATGGCTTTGAGATCTTCTTCATCGAGGTCATCCCCGCGCAGCCAGTCGTAGGCGATCGGCCGCAGCTCAGGATTGGTCAGATCGTAGAGAACGCCGAAAAATTCTTTAGCGTTATAAAGGCTGCCCGGAAAGCTAGCGCGCAGATCGCGCACAAACAGACGGCGCTCGCCTAGCACCCACTTTGCCAGGCCGCTGTCTTGAAATGCCGGCAGCCCCCGAATCCAGCGAATTAGCTGAGCTTCAGTCTCACCCTCGGGCACCTGCACTAGACTATCAACGGTCTGACGCAGCGTGTGTCGCCAAATAAACTGACCGTCAGGCCAGGGACCAATGTAGGCAAAGCAGGCTCGCTGCACCAGCCGCTGTTTTAGGCGTCCCAACAGATAGCTTTTACCTGAGCCAGAATCGCCTGCTAGCAAAATCGTGCGAGTTTGGTGATCCTGGACAACCGCAGCTAGGCTCTGCTCAATGCTGTCCAGTACTTCCTGGTGAATGGATGCTACTTCCTGATTGGGGTCTTGGTGCTCCTGCCAAAAGTTGCCCGGCTTAAAAGTAGTCGGGTCAAACGGGTTCACGCTGCGTCGGATGAGCTGCTCTAGCGTTGCCATAGTCCCCCTTAGCTGAGGCTAATAAAAAAGAGGGCACCGCCAACATCTTGAGGAATGCCCGCAGCCAGCTGTGCCTCACTGTAGGCAGTGACATCCTGCAGCGTGCTGAGCTCAATTTTGTCTTCACGCTGCAGCGCATAGAGCTGCTGATTGAGCGCTTCGCGAGTGAGCGGCGGCTGTAGCTTTTCTCGCAGATAAAAAATTGGCAGATAGTTATCGGTACCCAGCTGCTGGTCGAGCTGACGAATGATATCGAGCAGCTGATCTGAGTCGGGCTCAGGCGCGATCGCCCGCTTGACCACGCCAGCCCGCAAAAACTGCACGTAGTGATTCAGCAGGTTGCTGCTGAGTATGGGCGCGCTGCCCTGAGGCTGATAGTCCTCTCGCAGAAACTGTTTGCCCTGAGCCGTGAGCCAAACCTGCTTCAGCTGCGTTTGTTTGATCGACACCAAACCGCGCTCTGCTAGCGCCCGAATTTGCGTCTGTCGCTCTGACGCCGGTACCTTGCGACTGATCTGCCCAGGTGTGATGCCCTGCGCCCGACAAGAGCGCAGCGTCCACAGCTCTAGCGGCGTCACCGGCAGGCTGGTGGTGTCCAAATTTAGCAGCGTGCGGCCAGCTGGCGTAATCGTAAATCGACTGACCTCAGCGCTATAGTCGACCAGGCCCTTGCTACACAGCGCTAGGCAAATGCGATCGCGCTCTGCGGCTTTGGTTTTAGGATTAGGTCTGATCTCTGTAATTGCGGCTTGATAGTTAGGAGCCCCTAGCAGCTGCAGCAAAAACTTGAGCTCAACCGGCGTCAGCGTCATGGTGAATTCACGCTATCGGTAACTATTCATTATCTGGCATCCGCTGATGGATTGCACCGCTCACTCAGCCTGCCGCCGCTGCTCGGCCAGCGTATTGCGCTCCCAAAAGTAGCCGCCCGCGTAGCCCTGAATTGTGGTGTCCTGCTCAGCTAGGTCTAAGCGTTTCTCAGCCAGGCAGCAGTAGTGCTCATCTTGCTCGATGCCGAGATACTGGCGCTGCAGCTTTTTAGCCACAACAGCAGTGGTGCCCGACCCCAGAAACGGGTCAAAAACCATATCGCCTGGCTGGCTGCTCGCCAAGATCAGCTTTGCCATCAGCTTTTCTGGCTTCTGCGTTGGGTGGTCAGTATTCTCCGGCATCGACCAGAACGGAATCGAGATATCTGTCCAGAGGTTAGAGGGATGGGTGATGCGAAAGCGGCCTCGCTGCGTTTCTCGCCAGCCCTTGGGCTGACCGTTGCGATCTCGATAGGGAGCGATCACGCGCCGCTTTAGCTTGACGGCTTCAACATTGAAATAGTAGTCCTCAGACACCGTACCAAACCAGATATCTTCGGCGGCGTTTTTCCAGTTGTGCTTAGCGCCGCGCCCCTTTTCGCGCTCCCAGGTGATGCGATTGCGCACCTTGAAGTATTTCTCAAAGACGCAATAGATCGCATTCGACGACTGCCAGTCGCAGCAGATATAGACTGAGCCGGTAGGCTTAAGCAGGCGCGGCAGCTGCGACATCCAGATATCGAGCCAGTCTTGATAAGAGGCAAGCGAGCGCTGGCTGAACACCGTTTGATTGAAGACCTTGGTGCGGTTATAAGGCGGATCGGCAATCAGTAAATCAATGCAGCTGTCCGGCAGCCAAGGCAGCGCCGCCAGGCTATCTTGACAGAGCGTGCGGTTGCGCAGGTCGCTAATATCAGAAGCTTTGCGCTCTAACGCAGTCAGCCGCTGACGATAGCGATCGCGCTCGGATGGCGTCAGCGTCAGCGTACGATTGCGCGGGGCGCGGGGCAAGTCGGATGGCAAAAGCGGTCAGTGTAGGCGGTGTTTTCAGCCTATCAAGCGATGGGGATTTTTGGGCGCGATCGCGCTGCCGCTAGCCTGGCACGCTTGCGAACCAGTAGCCCCAACCAGTAGACCGAGGCAAAGCGCTTACAATAGATCTCATCTGGTTTAACAATGTAAAGTTCTATGTTTGAAGCGCTCTCCGAAAGATTTGAATCGGCTTGGAAAAAGCTGCGCGGTCAGGACAAAATTTCTGAAGCCAACGTGCAGGAGGCGCTACGAGAGGTGCGGCGAGCGCTGCTAGAAGCCGACGCGAACTTAAATGTCGTCAAAGACTTTGTCGAAGAAGTTCGCCAAAAAGCGGTTGGGGCCGATGTCGTATCAGGAGTGCGGCCCGACCAGCAGTTTATCAAAATCGTCTATGACGAGCTGGTCTCGGTGATGGGCGAAGAAAACGTGCCCTTAGCAAAAGCCGAGGCTGGCCCGACCGTAGTGCTGATGGCCGGTCTACAGGGAACTGGTAAAACCACTGCCTCAGCCAAGCTAGCGCTGCAGCTGCGCAAGCAGGAGCGCTCCTCAATGCTGGTGGCAACCGACGTGTATCGCCCAGCAGCGGTCGATCAGCTAATCACGCTGGGTAAGCAGATTGACGTGCCCGTGTTTGAGCTCGGCACCGATGCCAACCCGGTCGAGATTGCTCACCAGGGGATTGCCAAGGCCAAAGCAGACGGCGTTGACGTAGCTATTGTCGACACGGCCGGACGCCTGCAGATTGACCAGGACATGATGGGCGAGCTGGCCCAGATTAAAGACGCCATCCAGCCGGACGAGGTGCTGCTGGTGGTCGATGCCATGACCGGTCAGGAGGCGGCCAATCTAACCCAGACGTTTCACGAGCAGATTGGCATCACAGGGGCTATTTTAACCAAGATGGACGGCGACTCGCGCGGCGGTGCGGCGCTGTCAGTGCGGCGAATTTCTGGTCAGCCAATCAAGTTTATCGGCGTGGGCGAAAAGGTTGAGGCGCTGCAGCCTTTTTACCCAGAGCGAATGGCCTCGCGGATTTTGGGCATGGGCGACGTGCTAACGCTGGTAGAAAAAGCGCAGGAAGAGGTAGATTTAGCCGACGCCGAGCAGCTGCAGGCAAAAATCTTAGAAGCCAAGTTCGACTTTAATGATTTTCTTAAGCAAACCCGCCTGATGAAAAATATGGGATCGCTGGCGGGTATTATGAAGCTGATTCCGGGGATGTCTAACAAACTCTCTTCCGATCAGCTGCAGCAGGGGGAAGCGCAGCTCAAGCGCTGTGAGGCCATGATTAACTCCATGACCCTGCAGGAGCGCCGCGACCCTGACCTGCTTGCCAACTCACCCAGTCGGCGACGGCGCATCGCTAAAGGCGCTGGCTATGGCGATAAGGATGTGAGTAAGCTGGTAAGCGACTTTCAAAAGATGCGCACCATGATGCAGCAGATGGGCCAGGGCGGCGGACTACCCGGCATGGGCGGCGGCTTCCCGGGCATGGGCGGCTTCCCGGGCATGGGTGGCGGCTTCCCGGGTACGGGCGGCGGCAGACCACAGCCGGGCTTTCGAGGCTACAGCCAGCCGTCTAAAAAGAAAAAGTCAAAGAAAAAGAAGAAAGGATTTGGGACGCTATAGCCATGCCAATCTATAACTCTGTGCGCAACGGGCTGCTTGCGGCCGGCCTCTGGCTAGGCTTAGGCGCTACCGCCAGCCAGGCGCTGCCCGGTCAGTCGGTGGATCAGGTTGCGGCCTGGATGAAGGCTCACCCGACGCTGCAGGCTACCGCCAACGAGCGCTTGCTAGTCAACCGCGTGGATACGCCGGCTCGGCGCTTCAGCTTTCAGGCCACAGTGTTTCCGGCAGGCGGCTTTGAGCGCAGCGATACGCCGGCCATCTTAAATCCTAATCGCGATCGCAGCACCGTTCGACTTGAAAAATTTACGCTAGTCGACATGGTCGACGGCGTTAGCGTCGAGCGGCTAGAAGAATCGCTGCGGCTAATTTACGGACCCGAAGTTTACTCAGACTATCGACGCGCTCAGCCGATCTACAGCTATCCCGAGGTGTCTTCAGCGCCGCTGCTGCGACCGCGCCGCCAGATTGTGCGCGGCGAGCTGAGAGAAGGGGCCGAGCACGCCTATTGGATTGAGCTATTCCCCAATGCAGACGGCACCGTCTATACCGGCACAATCAGCGTTTTACTCAAGAGCGACCTGGGCCGCCTACAGTCGCGTCTACAGTCGCGCCTAGAAGCCAACCAGTAGGCAATGCCAGCGGTGCGGGTTCAGCCTTGGCTAGCCGTTAACCTATCACTGCTCTGGCCAGGGATGGGACAGTGCTACAGCGGCGCATGGGGCAAAGGGCTGCTGCTGGGCCTGAGTTTTGCCTTGCTGCTAGGGCGCGGGCTTTGGTCAATGTTTGCAGCCACTGGCAGCACCAGCGCTGGGTTCTGGCAGCTGGGGATTGCCGCAGCGATATTTGGCGGCAGCCTATGGGATGCCTACCGCAGCGCTGAACCGCAGCAGACGAGTGGCAAGAAAGACGCCTGGTACAGCCTGTTTCTCTCACAGCTGCTGCCGGGGCTAGGGCATTTTTATTTGGGGCAAACGCTGCTGGGCGGCCTCTTTTTGCTACTGGGCGTGGGGCTAGCCTACTGGGCCAATCAGGCGGCTATCATGCTGCTGCCGCTGGCCTACAGCCTGTGGGCCGCTGCCAGCTATCACGCCTA
>JAAHIA010000216.1 GCA_010671975.1 Leptolyngbya sp. SIO4C1
AACCATAATAGGATAGCAGGCTCATCCGATCTAGCAGATGGCTCCAGTGCATCATTAAATCTTGTCAGCTTTCAAAGTCTTGAAAGCACCTCAATTCTTAGGCCCAGGCAGCTTCCTTAAGACCTGTTTGCACCAAAGTTACAAATTCTTTACACTCGGCTGCTTTTTTACACAGAGTTTTACATAGAAACTACGCTAGCCGCAGTGAATACCGCGTCAAGTCAGAGATTGTCCTGCGGTGATAGTGCCCTGTGGCGATAGCACCGCACGGTGATGGCGCTGTACGGTGCAGCTACCTAGTACAGCTTCACAATGTAATAGATATTTGTTACAATACTTAACGTAAATTAATTTTTAGTCAGCGTATTGTCGATGCTTTTAAGCCTTATTTTTTGTCGCTAACGAATAGCAAGATTGACGCCCGGTTTTCGATATCTTTTCAGGTCCAAAAAGCTTTTGCTAGCTGACTGCAAGCGACCAGCCGATAAGCCAAGTACTGATTAGGAAAGTAATTAGACCATGAAGTTTGCTGACTCAAGCGCGGACACCGGTCGTTCTCACGCTTCTAAGCCGCTACCGACCGCTGGCGAATTGGAGAGGCTGCTGTCTCAATCCATTCAGTCTTTTTATCGCGAAGCGTTTGGACAAAAGCCCAAACGCATCATCTGCCATCTGTTTTCGCGTGAGCTAGCTGTGGTCGCAGAGGGGACACCCACTAAGCTAGAGCAGTTTTTGAAGCTGAATGAGTTCGGGCCATTCGCACAGCAGCTGCGCCTAGACTTAGATCAACTAACTAAGCCCAGGCTAATTTCGCTGATAGAAGAGATTTTGGCTGTGCCGGTGATTGAGCTGCTAGTCAGCACGGGCTTAGAATCCGGCTATACCGGTATGCTGGCAGTCTTGGCTGAAACGCCGCCGGTGCGCAATCCTGATTTAATTCCTAAAACTCCTGCCTATCAGCAGCTGCGGCGGTCTTACAAAGCCAGCAGCGATGGCTAATCAGCCCGATCAACGCGCGCAGGACAGGGCGACAAAGCGCTCTATCAGCAATCTTCGGGCTGCTGCATCCTTTCTCAAAATCTCTAAGCTGACCGCCGCTAAGGGGCTTATATTTTCACTTCAGCTAGCGCCTCAGGCGGTAGGGCATAGGAAGTGCCCACCAGCGGATCATCCGCCGGCAGAATTTCAGGAAAGCAAACATTTTGCAGCACCTGCACTGCAAAAATCTCTTCAACGCCAGACTCAAACTCAAGCTGTGCTAGCGTCTGCCCGGTCGTAATATTCACAACCCAGATGCCGCAGATGCGCGACTGCAGCCGCTCGGTCAGCGGCAGGTCGCTGAAGACAGCGCTTTCGCGCACCTGTGAGAGGCCGATAAAAGCGCAGGTGCCCGCAAAGTCTAGCCCTCGCGTAAAACCAGGACAGTGCGCGATCGCACTCAGCTGTCCGCTGGCTAAATCGACTGTGGCAAGGCTGCCCTGTCCCGACTCGAGTACCCACAGCCGATCTTGGTACCAGCGCGGCGAGTGCGGCATCGAGAGACCCTGAGCAATCACGCTGTTGTTTTGAACATCGATGAGCAGCCCGCCAGTCGCTTTGTGTTCGCGCCATCCCTGAGCTCGATCGCTCTGGCCCAGCGCGCTGACATACCGAGGCTGCCCAGCAGCGATCGCTAGCCCGTTAAGATGACAGCGATCTTCGGCTGCGTAAGCGCTAATAAAGAGCGGTCGCCAGCGCGGGACAAAGCTGTAGGCCATATCCAGCGTGCAGAGACAGGAAAAGCGCGTATTGACAAACCACAGTTCGTCCTCGGCCCAGCCCATTTCATGAATATCGATGTCGCCAGTCACGTGGCTGTTGCGCGGCACATAGCAGGCATCGTGACGGCTAGGCGGGTCGAGCTTGGCAGCGACTGCCGGCAGGTTGTACAGCTCATGAATGTGATGGGCGGTGCCGACGGCTAGTCGCATGCGGTTGGCGGCTAGGCCCATTGCCTTTTTAAAGCTGCGGAAGTGAACGTTGAGCCGGCCCCGATCGGCTCGCAAAATCATCAGCTTACCAGCCTGATAGGTCGAAACTAGCAGGCTAATTCGCTGCTGCGCCAGCAGCGCCTGAAAGCTCGCAGAGGCTGAGATCTTTAGGGGAACGTGCGCTGACATGGCTGCGGGGAGGAGACGGTGCCCGTAATCGTACCGTTATTCGTGCACTTGACCTCGTCACCGTCAGCTGCGATCGCGTTGCCGGTCAGCGTCAGATCGCCATCGACAAGGCTGTCAGGGGTCAGATTGCTAAAGTCAATGCCGTCGTCTTCGTCGGAGCTGATGCTGTTGCCAGAGACAATGACCGAGCCTGCAATCGCATCGAAATTCACCACTAGGACGCCGTCATCTACCGAAATCACGCCGTTACTGGTCACCGTAACGCTGCCGGCAATCTCAGCGTCGGGGCCGTTGACGTAGCTAAAATCGCTGTTGACGACCACGGTGCCGTATTCGCTAGACTCAATCTGGGTGTTGCCGCTGATGGTGATGCCGCCGTTGAGGCTGCTAGCGAGGGCGTCGTCATCAGCCGCGTTGACCACGGCAATGCCAGCGGTGCCAAAATCAGACGGATCGCTTGGGGCTGCTGCCGTATTGGTGCCGTCAACTTCAATCACACCGTTGTCGCTGATAGCAACGCCGCTGTCAATTTGGCTGTTCTGATTGAGCACGGCTACGCCAACTGCCGTGCTGTCACCGGCCGCTACTTGAATCTGCGCATTGTTACTCACCTCAACGCCGCCGCCGATAGCGCTATCGGCATTGTTGAAAACTAAGACGCCAGTTGCACCTAGGCCCAGAGGATCGCCGCCGCCGCCGCTGACTTGAATCTTCTCGTTGTCAGTAATTGTGACGCTGCCTGTGATATCGGTGCCCGCATAGTAGTTAACCACGCCAATGCCAACCAGTTCAGCTGCGACGGTATTGCCGCTAATGGTCACCTGCTCAAGGCCGCTGCCGGCATTAAGGTTGAGAATACCCACGTAGGGAACCGTCTCAGCTCCAATCACGTTGTCGCTGACCGTTAGCTCCCCAGCGAGCTCGCTATCGCTGTGGCCAACGGCGATGCCAAAGTCTACCGCATCGACAACGTTGCCGCTAATTATCACATCGCCATCGATGCGGCTGTTCTCACTTTCGATACCAATACCGTAGCTATCGCTGCGCTCAAGCACATTCTCGCGGATGAGAATATCGCCTGTCAGGCTGCTGTCTACAGAAGATAGAACAATTCCTGAACCCGTGCTCTCATTGTTGCTGATTATGATGCTGCCAGTCTGCGTGGTCTCAGCTCGCTCAACCACAATATCGCCGTTCCCAATGAGGTTGTCGGCGATGACAATATTGCCAGTTAGCTCCGCTTGATCGATGCTGATTGCAACTGCCGTACCTGTTGCGGAGTCGCTATTCGCATCGCTGAGATTGATCCTGTTGCGACTGAAAGCGAGATCGCCATTCATCTGAGATCCCGTCGCCGCGAAAGCCGCGCCGACTGCTGAGGCCGCTATGGTGTTGTTGTCGATCCTAACTGTGCCAGCGGCAGCTGACCCGTCACTGGCTATGCTGAGGCCGGTTTCTGAGGCCGTGATGGCGCTGTCGCGGATAGTCACATCGCCGAGCGAGCTATCGGCCAGCACGCTGGCAGCGGCTGAGTTCGCAGTCTGGATATTAAAGCCAGCCAGCACAGTTGGCGCGAGCGGGCTGCTCTCGATGGCAACCTGTCCACCAATGAGAGGAAAGTCGCCGCTGCCAGAGAACGGCAGCTGAATGCTGACTGCCGGATCAAAAGCTGCAATCAGCTGCTCTGGGCCGGTTGAGAGCAGCTGAACGCTACCGGGCAGCGTGAACCCGGCAAATTCAGCACCGTCGCTGGCGGCCACATAGATAATGCCGTTGCCATCCGTGGGAACTGTCTCAGCCGCTAGCGCGATCGCACCGTAGGGCGTTTCAAACGTCCCGTCGCCGGTTGCACCCGGCGCGACATGATTGAAAAACCAGGGCTCGCCAGTCTCAGGATTAACCACCGGACCGCTCACCACGTCAGGCAGGACCGTCACCTCTACTGCTGTCTGCCGATCGACCACAATCTGGCCGGTGCGGCCGATTGACTCACCCAAGCGGGCCAGCTGTGGCGCAGCGCTGCCGGCGGCGCTAGTGGCTCGCTGGCTGGGAAAATGCGCGCCGATGTTAAAGCGAACATTGGTGCCAAAGATGCTGTCGTTTTGAACGGACAGGCCGGTGCGCAAGTAGGCCGTAGGCTCTGCCTGCAGCCGCAGCCGCCAGCCGAGCGAGCCGTCGACGCCGGGGCCATCGTAGTAGTAGAGACCGCCATAGCCGCGCAGCGCGCCGGCCTCGCCGATACTGACCAGCTTCGTGCCCAGCTCTAGCTCGGCGCCGCCCAGTGCGGCCTCGTAGCGTCGTACGGCAGCCTGGGCCTGCTGAGCATTGGCAATCAGCTGATGGCCGACAAAGGTCAAACCAGACACCTGAGCCCCCGTGCTGACCCGCTCGTCTTCTACGAGATCGCGGCGATCGCCAATTGGCAGATAGCCGTTGAGGCGCAAATCCCAGTCTTCGCCCAGTGTTTCCAGTCCTAGCCCCAGCTGATTGAAGCTGGCAGCCTCGGTCCCGCGCCGGTCAAACGCCACGTAGCCGCCAAAGATGCGCTGCGAGCCTGGCGCCAAGTGACGATAGCCCAGCTGCAGACTGGTGCCTAGATTGGCATCTAGATCGAGCGAGAGCTGCCCCTGAAAAAAGAGCAGATCGCTGCCTGGGTTTTGCCAGAGCGGCAGGAAGCTTTCAAACTGGCTAAAGCTCTCAAAGCCGCCCCCGTCTGTGACAAAGTCGACGCCAAAGCGCGGCCGAACGACCAGATTGCCCCCTAAATCAGCGGCCGCCGGCTGCTGTGAGATCGCCTGTTCATCGACGTCGCTGGCTCGAGCGATTGAGCTAGTCGCGAGCAGCGCTAATAGCAGGGGGGCAGACGTATACCAAACAGGGTGTTTCATAAACCAAGAAAGCTGGGTTGCTGAGATTGCCAAAGTTTGCAGCCCGGCAGCCAAGACAGCCGATATCTGCAGTCAGCGCATTAAGCGTTTTCAGTGTTCCCACTGGGCCCAGCATTCAACAAGATAAGGGCCTTGCCTTCACTCAAACTTGCATCAAACATTTTTATTAGACGATGGTCGGTCCCGCTCGCGGCTCAAATTTGGGACAGCAGACGCAGCAGGGCAGTGTCTAGCTGCTCTAGCCGCTGCTCAAAGACAACGTCTTGACTAAGATAGGTAGGCGCCTGCTGAATAATCTGCTCTAGCTGTGTCGCTATTCGCAATTCCTGTGTCTGAGATAGCGTCTGATGCAGTCGCTGCCAGCGGTGAGCCAGGCGCAGCCTTGGCAATCTGGGATAGTTTGGCAGCGAAGGTAGCTTGATTGGCCGATAGGGCAGCGCCATCGCCGCGCACCAGTCTTTCCACTTAAACTGAAGCACGCGCGAGCCAGCCAGCAGCGGTATCCACGGCACTCGCAGCGCATCGGCCAGCATTGCCCCCTGCAGCGCTTCGGTGAGGAGAATGTGAGTCTCACTAATGGCAGAGAGCCGCTGTTCGACCGGCAGCTGTGGATCAATGTAGCCGATGTCTAGCTGCTGACATATCTTTTGCCAGACAGGTTGAGCCTGGGCGGCGCGCTCAGCATCGGGCATAAAGCTGTACTTCACGGTTCGGCGACCTGAGGGCTGAAAACAGCGGCTGACTAAGATACTGCCGTCAGTAATGGCTGCCGCAGCTGGCTGAGCTAGAACGGCTGCAGTCATCGGACCGCGCACGCAGGCAATCTGCCAGCTAGCTGGAATACTCTGCAGCGGTCGCCCGTAGCCGGCCCCTGTGCTAAAAATGATCAGCCGCTTTGCTGACTGAGTCAGCGCTGGCAGCGAGCTATTGAGCCGCGTGCCGCTGCCAACAAACAGCATTGACTCGTCTTGATCGAACAGATTGGGCAGGAGCTTAGGCCAAAGCCAGGCATTTAAGGTGTTATCGAGATAAAATCTAGGGTTGCACCGCTCATCTAGAAACAGCTTCATAGTTCATTCTGATGAAGTATTTGCTGACTGTATTGTTTGGGTTCCTCTACGACTTTAGGCAGATATTTCATCCGCCAGATGTCGTAGAAACTACGCTTCATTGAGAATTTAGGGCTGTCTAAACTTTTTGTAGCGGCCGATGCGGTCTGCAGAAGGTATGGCGACGCTAGCTGGCCAAATACAGGCCGCTCTCGGTGCAGATACCCTGCAGCGGTCGATCCCACGGATCGCGCGGCACCTGCGGCAGGCGCGCATATTCAAACACAATGCCAACGGTGGGCTTGTTGGCCCAGGCCGGCTCAGCCAGCATGCGATCATAGAAGCCGCCACCGTAGCCCAGCCGATAGCCTTTGACATCGCAGGCAACTGCCGGCAGCAAAATCAGCTCAACTCGGTGCGGGTCAATTAGAGGCGATTGGGGATGCGGCTCAATGATGCCGTAGGTGCCAATTTCAAGCGGCCAGTCGCAGCTGGGATACCAGCGATGCCAAATTAGCTGCTTTCCCTCACAGCGGGGCAGCCCCCAAGAGCGCTGCTGGCCAAGCAGCAGTTCTAAGCTAGGCTCTTTGCGAAAGCTGCAGTAGGCCAGGACGGTCTTAGCCGTTTGAAAGGTAGGCCACTGGGCTAAATGATGACAGATGCGATCGCTCTTTTCTTCCCAGAGGCGCAGCGGCATTGACTGTCGCGCCTTTAGCAGCGAGCGCCGCAGCGCCGCTTTTTTTTGTTTGGTAGAGTCTGCCGGGTGATCTTGCGAAGAGGCCGATTGCATTGAGGGTGAAAACTCAGAAGTTAGAAATAGAGCAGTAGATTCAACCCCGGGATAGTGCGGGAAAGGGTCCAGAGCAATAAGGCGATATATAGCACACCCAGTGCCCACTGGTACCACACTAGCGCTGTAATCAGCCCCGGTACGGCCTGGTCGCGTAGCCGCGTGTCGTTAAAGCCAAAGCGAAACCAGTTATTCAAACTAAAGTCGTAATAGTTGAGCCAGTTCCAGCGGCGCTCAAGCGGCAGGTAGGTGTAGCGATCGCGAAAGAAGGGAAATTCTGGAATCACCGGCAGTCGGGCAATCAGCAGCCGAATCTGACGAAAGCTACCGTCCTGGACAAAGTAGCTCACCTCCATCAGGTCGTGGTAGCGGCCGCGCTCATAGAGCAGGGCAATCAGCACTGCCGGCGTGGGCAGGGCAATCAGGCCGAGGCACAGCAGCGTCAGGCCCGGCCGGTCAGCGCTGCGATAGAGGCTGCTGAGTCCAGCGAGCATCAGTCCAGCAAAGCTGGCCAGCATCCAGCAGCTTTCAGCTAGCGGCGGCACAATCGGCGTGGGGCGGCGACGGCGGTAGCGGTCAATCAGCCAAAACATCAGGCCGTAGAGCGCGATTGCCACTAGCCCTACCCCAAAAGTCAGGCCCACGCTGGTCCCATAGCGGCTCAGCAGCAGCAGCAGGCTCAGACCCAGCCAGCGAAAAACTAGCCCGACGCGCTGCAGCGGCAGGCGCGAAGCGCCCATAAAGATGCGATCGCGAATTTTGATATAAGTTGCTAGGTCAACGGCATCGAGCTCAAGCAGGTCTGCCGGACTGCTGAAGGTATGCTGCTGCCGGTAGCGCTCAATCGTTGCAATTTGCAGCGGGCTGAGCTCCAGCTGGGCCAGCGCCGCTGCGGCCGCTGTATTCAGATTAAGCCCAACAATCTGCCGCTCCAATCGACGCAGCCGCAGGCGTTCGGCCGTGTATTCTACCTGATTGGCATCGGCAATCTGCTCAGTCTGGCGAAAGTTGCGCACTAGGCCCCTTAGCACGGTTTCATTGCCGGTCAGCGTCGGTACTCGAAAAAACTGTCCAATCTGACCGGGCGTGCCTAGAATCTGAGCCGCTTCCGGGTTGAACTCTAGGTCGGCCGCATTGAGATAGGCTCCCTTGGCAAAGCGCACATCGCCGAAGTCTGCCTGAGCATGAATCGCGACGCCCCTGAGATTGACCGGCTGATCGAACTGCGCTTGGCGAAAGCTCACCGGCGCATCAAACTGGGCTTCATTGAGAAACAGCGACTGAGCAAAGGCGGCTTTAGCAAACGTGACCGGCTGTAAGAACTGGGTGCGCGCAAAATCAGCGCTGTTTTGCCAGTCGCTGCGGCTGAAGTCAGCATCGCCCACAAACTGAGCCTGGTTGAAATATCTGCCATTGATAGGTAATATCTGTTGCATTAATGGTCTGAGCAATTTTCAGAGCCTCCTCTGTTAAAGTTTGAGCTTCAGACCATTGCTGAGAG
>JAAHIA010000217.1 GCA_010671975.1 Leptolyngbya sp. SIO4C1
CAACCGGCGTTTCTTGCCGCGTTGGGGGGCGCGGTGGCGACAGTGCTGCGCGGATCGCGACGATGGTGAGCGTTGGAGGCTCGCGATGGACGCGGGCTGTAGGACGCCCACGAGGGGGATTTGCGCGGCCAGCGTTCGCAGCATTCAGTGGGACGACCTGAGCGAAGCAATCCCTGCGTTTGCCACAATTTTCTTTATTCCGTTTGGCTTTTCGATTGCTGAAGGGCTAGCCGCAGGCCTGATTCTGTATCCATTTACGAAGCTAGTGAGCGGTCGCTCTCAGGAAATTCCGCTGATCACTTGGATTTTGGCGGCTATCTTTGTGCTTCGCTTCGTCTTGACGACGCTGCGGTTTGGCTAAACGCCTCTATTACAAGCTGATTCCGCTTTTTCAGGAAATTTGCAACAAATTTTGCGATACTACAGTCAATTTGTATTGAATACTGGAAAGGCTCACAGCAGTTCCGGCTAATTTTTGATCTCTGCCAGCGACACAGCGTTGAACCCCCCAAGATGTGTTTCCAAGGGCTTCCCGTATGCAGTCAGTTCCCGACTTTTCTCAACACGGCTACCAAATTGAAAAGGAGCTCGGCGCTAACCGAGCCGGGGGGAGGGTCACCTACCTAGCAACTGAGCTTGATTCGCAGCGTCTGGCTGTGCTCAAGCAGTTTCAATTTGCGCGAACGTCGGCTAGCTGGGTTGACTATGACGCGCTCAAGCAAGAAATCCAAATCCTCAAAGATCTGAAGCATCCGGGCATTCCGCGCTATTTGGGCGTCTTTCAGTCAGAGGATGGCTTCTGCATGGTGCAGGAGTACAAGCAGGCCAGCTCGCTAGCCGAGCTGCGCAGCTTTAGCCCTGACGAGGTGCGCCAGATTGCGATCGCCGCGCTCGAAATCTTGGTCTATCTGCAGAATCGTATTCCTGCTGTCATCCATCGCGATATCAAACCGGCCAATATTCTGGTGGATGAAGACACCAAGGTCTACATCGTTGACTTTGGCTTTGCCCGCGTGGGCGATGGCGAAGTTGGCGTCAGCAGCGTCGTTAAGGGCACGCTGGGGTTCATGCCGCCTGAGCAGCTGTTTAATCGGCAGCTGACCGAGGCCTCCGATCTCTATGGGCTGGGCATGACCATTATCTGCCTGCTGACCAATACCCCCGCTGATGAAGTCGGCAGCCTAGTCGATATCAGCTATCGAGTTGATTTTAAGAATCTTAAGTCGAATATCAGCCCGCGCTGGATTAAGTGGCTAGAGAAGATGGTAGAGCCGCGCGTAGACAAGCGCTTCCCCAATGCGGCGGCGGCGCTAGCGGCGATTCCAGAGCATTCGCTGCGGCAGCCGGAGGTTTGCTTTAGCCAAGCAGACATCAACCTGGTGGCGCGCGATCGCGGCGAGCTGCTGACGCAGACGGTTACGCTCAGCAATACCGTGCCTGAAACCCAGCTTGAAGGCTGCTGGGAGGTGGCACCGCACCTCAACGATCCGCCGATGGCAGCGAATGGCCATAGCTGGATTCATTTCTCACCGGCTACGTTTCACAGCAACCAGGTAACCACCAAAATTCAGGTCGATACGCGCCAGCTGATGACCGGCAAGCGCTACAGCCGTCAGCTCGTCTTGCGTACCAATGCTCATCCCAGCCTCTATTCAGTCACGCTCAACGTGCAGACAGCGCCCTTGCCGATTCGGACCAAGGGCGGCTCTTACGGCCTGGTCGCGATGCTGCTAGGCTGCTGCTGGATAACGGCCTGGCTATTTGCGGCGATGCTGCCAGCGCAAATGCTGGAGCCATCGGCGGCGCCAGCGCTGGCGCTGGTCGTCTGCTGCGGCTTGGGCATCGGCATACAGCTCGCTGCTTGGATTCTGGTTGAGGCCGGCATGCGCTTTGGCAGCAAATCCGTGGCTATGACTGGCTTTGCCGTTATGCTAAGCACGCTGCTGAGCTGGCTGGCGATCAGCGTCGTGCCGGTTGACAGCTTTGTACTGGTCTCAACGGCGGGGATTGGCCTATTCGGTGGCAGCATTGTTGGTATCGCAACCGGTATGGTCGCTGAAACGCTCTATCGTCGCGGCTTCAAAGAACCTTTTGCCGTTCTGCTGCCAACGGCCACAGCTATCTTTAGCGTGCTGCTGGGCGCAAGTCGCGGTTTGGCGCTACTTAATCACTGGCTGCTGATAGGGCTGATCAGTACCGGCGCTGCGGTGGCTGCCATGCTGACCTATCTGCCGATCCAGCGGGCGCAGGCGATTGCGGCCTACCGCAGCGCTGAGCGGCGACTGATTCGACCGTAGGTGGGTGAGGGCAGCTGGCTGCCGCAGCTCCCAAACCTTGAGCATAATCAGGTACTCATAAAACGTCTGCAGCATGCACCAGGTAAAGCCAGCGCGCCCGTCTAAAATACCGCCTAGGTAAAAATACATGTAGAGAAATCGCACCAGCGGTCGGCAGGGCAGCCGCAGCGATAGGTCTTTCAGAGCCCGACGGCGCTCAACTTCAGTCGCGCCCCACAGCAGCGCGCGCCAGTTAATGCTGCCTTGGACTAGCTGACGCATGGTTTCGCTAGCTTCGTCGGTTGAGTAGCGGTTGTGCTTGTCAATCCAGCGGCTGAAGCCTTTACCAGCGGTGTAGTGAGGATAGGTAGCGGTGAGAAATCCGGTCGAGCCGCTGCAGACTTCGCGCTCGGTATGGCCATAGTCATCAAACCAAACCTGCTGCTTGTCAAACAGGCGCAGCTGATAGCGTGGATACTGCGTGCTGTGACGAATCCAACGATTCATAAACATGACGCGCTCAGCCACGTAGTAGCCAGCGTGCCGGTTTGAGCGGCTAGCGGCGACGCATTCGGCAAACAGCTCGGGCGTCATTCGCTCATCTGCTTCTAAGAGGTAGACCCACTCGTACTTAGTCGGTATGTGGCGCAGCATCCAAGTGCGCTGCTTACCGTGGCTTTCAAAGGCATGCTGTACGATCCGAACGGGGTACTGCTGCGCAATGTCTACCGTGCGATCGCAGCTGAAGGAATCAACGACGATAATGTCATCTGAAAGGCTAGCAGATTCAATACAGGCGGCAATATCGAGCGCTTCATTGTGCGTCAAAATAAAAATTGAAATCATTCAAATATCCCGCAGCGTGTCTTTAGCCATATGACACTTCAGTCATTAACGCTAGCTTAAAACAGCGTGATTGACTGCTGAGTCTACCTTTTACTCTAGAGATTCGCTAGGCAAACCACCAGCGCAAGGCTACGGGATATACTGTGAAAATTGCGGCAACGCTGTTCGTGAAACTACTGAAGTAAGCGGCCGGGCAAGCGCCTGAGCTAGCATCACAGAGAGAGCTGTTCGCGGGCGACCTTCTGTCGTAGGCTAGCGGCTGCGACTGGGTCGGCAATTTCGAAATCGTGACAGCCAATCGCTGTTTCAGTCAGCGCTTCAGCCGGATGCACCGGACATTTCAGATGATGGCTGTTGGTAAAGAACTTACAATTTGCGCAGGGGATCTGATGCATCGTCTTTGCCTTCTGCACGCCATCACGCGCGGCTGCAAAGATATTCCAGAGACTCAAGATAACAACGCTCCAGGCCAGCACAAAACAGATTGGTACTAGGTAAGGCTGCAGCGCTGCAAACAGCTTAACCAGAATGAGATGAATCAGTAAGAGAATTTGGTACACAGGCTAGGCTCACAAAACAAACTGCCTACTTTCACCATACGCTACCCAGTTTTTTTCTGCGTAAAAATTGGCACGCCGGCAGCGCTGGTTTAACTTTGCTCAAGACAAGTAAATCTCTTGTGCGAGACCTTCATATAAGTTTACGATTGACTCAGCCATGATAGGCCTATGGTTTGTGGCCATCACCGAGATCTAAGCTAAGATCTGAGCCCAGCCCGATGCGGCACTTCCGCTAGAAAGCGGCTTCTTTTTCTAGCAGCTGTTCGATGGTCAGGTTAGGCTGGGCCTTGCCCGCAAAGACGCTGCCTACTTTTTGAGTTTGCAAATGGTCAAGCGCGATCGCGTAGGCTGCGTTCGGCAGTGGCTCATAGCCAATGGCGGGGACGCGAGTGCGAGCGTTGGCCAGATAGTATTCAACAAAAGCCTGCAGCGTCGGATTTTCACTGACTCTGTCAGCATTGACGTAGATAAAGAGCGGTCGGGCCAAGGGCTGATAGTCGGCTGAGCGGATCGTCTCTCCCGAGGGCGCAACTGGACCTTCTCCGCTGTCTACGGCCAGCGCGTTGAGGCTGTCTTGATTGTCTTTGTAGTAGGCAAAGCCAAAATAGCCCAGCGCGTTTGGATCTTGCTTCACGCCCTCGACCAGCTCGTTGTCATCTTCGCTGGCAGTATAGTCGCTGCGGCTGTCTGCGCCGTCTAGCACCACCTCGTTGAAGTAGTCAAACGTGCCTGAATCTTCGCCCGGCCCATAGAGCGCAACTGGCTCAGCGGGCCAGTCAGGCCGAAGCTGATTCCACTGGCTGACTGACCCAGACCACAGCGTCTTGAGCTCCGCTAGCGTAATCTCCTCGGCCCAGGTATTGTCAGGATGCGTCACTACCGTGATGGCATCAAAGGCGACCGGCAGCTCAATAAACTTCACCCCGCTGGCTTTGCAGGCTTCTATCTCAGCGGCAGAGATCGGGCGAGAGGCGTCGCTGATGTCGGTTGCGCCCGCGCAGAATTTCTCAAACCCGCCGCCCGTGCCTGAAAAGCTGACGGCAATTGGTGGCGCGTCGGGATATTCAAACTGAAACTGCTTGGCCATCTCATCGCTGATGGGATAGACCGTACTCGAGCCGTCAATGCTGATTGGCGACCCAGCTTCAATGGTTTGAGGCGACTGCGCCAGCGGCTCTGATGCCGTTTCGGCAGCGGGGTCAGCAGCCGAACAGCCTGCGATCGCGCTGCCTATTATCAGATAGCCGAGCGGACGGATAATGCGCTGCCCCATTCCTCGGTTGTTCATAATCACACCCCTAAGTACGTCTCCTCCAACCAAATCTTATGGCGAGATTCTGCGGGCATCGCAGCGGGGTACTCAGAATTTGTGTTTCTTTGTCTCTGAGGCTACATATATTTCTGAAGCAGAGAGATAAGGGGATAGAAAAGACAGCGTCTCAACCAGCCTAGAACTGTCCAGCTAGGGCTGCGACACAGCGCTCGCAAACGGTTGGATCCGCGCTAGATTCGCCTACCTGGGTGGAATAGTTCCAGCAGCGATCGCACTTCTCACCGTCTGCTTTGACAACCCCAATGCCAAAGGCGTCTGACTCACTGCGGTAGGTAAGCCCCTGCAGCAGCTCAGGCGAGTCTAGCAGCTCGACCTGCGATACTAGGAAGAAATAGCGCAGCTCGTCGATGTGCAGACTGTCGTCTGCGACAGTATTAGCAGGATTCATCGCGGCTAGCTGCTGACGCAGCTCGGTATCGGCCACGTAGAGCAGCACCTTTGCCTCTAGCGAAGAGCCAATCGCTTTGGCGGCGCGCGCCTGCTCAAGCACCTTGTTCACCTCGTCGCGAATCTCGCGCACGCGGCTCCAGTAGGGGACGAGATCGGGCTGCTGCCACTGCTCATCGAGTGCTACCCAGCCAGCTTCAAACACCGACTGGCAGCCGGTTTTGTAAGGCATAAACTGCCAGATGTCTTCAGCCATGTGCGAGAGCACCGGGGCAATGGCCTTAGCGAGATTTTCGATTGCGATCGCCAGCACCGTCTGACAGCTGCGTCGCCGAGCCGAGTCGGCCGCACTGATGTAGAGCCGGTCTTTAGCAATATCGAGATAAAAGTTCGACAGATCGACCACACAGAAGTTCTGCACCGTCTGGAAAAACTTGAAGAACTGATAGGATTCAAACGCCGCTTGAATGTCGCTAAACACCTCGGTGATGCGATGCAGCATGTAGCGATCGAGCGCCGGCAGCTGCTCGTAGGGCACCGCGTCTTTGGCTGGGTCAAAGTCATACAGATTACCCAGCAAAAATCGCGCCGTATTGCGAATCTTGCGATAAACATCGGCCAGCTGCTTGAGAATGGTCTTGCCGATGGGCACATCTGAAGAATAGTCAACTGACGAGACCCACAGCCGCAGCACGTCTGCCCCATAGGGCGGATCCTGCTTTTTGTTCTTGCCACCTTCAATAATTTCGTAGGGGTCGACTACGTTACCCAGCGACTTGCTCATCTTGCGACCGTTCTCATCCAGTGCAAAGCCGTGCGTTAAGACAGTCTTGTAGGGCGCATGACCGTTTGTCGCCACGCTGGTCAGCAGGCTTGACTGAAACCAGCCGCGATGCTGGTCTGACCCTTCCAAATAGAGATCGACCGGATAGCACAGCTCCTCACGCTGCTGCGCCACTGCCGACCAGGAAGAGCCTGAATCAAACCAGACATCCATCGTATCGGTGCCCTTGCGGTAGGTCTGCCCGTTATTGCGATAGCTCTCTGGCAGCAGCTCCGCCACCGGCAGCTCCCACCAGGCGTCTGAGCCGCGCTCAGCAAAGAGGCCACGCACATGCTCGATGGTCTCCTGGTTCATCAGCGGCTCGCCCGTTTCCTCATCGTAAAATACCGGGATTGGCATGCCCCAGCTGCGCTGTCGTGAGATGCACCAGTCGGCGCGATCGCCCACCATTGCCGTGATCCGATTCTCGCCCTGGCTAGGGATCCAGCGCACCTCAGAAATCGCCTGCAGCGCCTGATCGCGGAAGCCTTCGACTGAGGCAAACCACTGCTCCGTAGCGCGAAAGATCACCGGCTTCTTAGTGCGCCAGTCGTAGGGATACTTGTGCACGTAGGGCTCGTGCTTTAGCAGCGCCTTTTCTGCCGTGAGCGCCTCAATCACCGCTGGGTTAGCATCTTTGAGCACGTTCAGCCCCTTGAAGGCTCCTGCCTCTTCAGTGAAGTAGCCACGCTCATCTACCGGTGAGAGCACCGGCAGCCCGTAGCGCTGACCCACGGCAAAGTCTTCCTGGCCGTGGCCCGGGGCCGTATGCACCAGGCCCGTACCCGATTCAGTTGTCACATAGTCGCCGCCGACGACAATTGGGCTAATGCGGCTGAAGGTTTCGTCGCGATGCGCCAGCGGATGACGATATTCTGACCCGGCTAGGGCTTGGCCGCTGAACTCAGCCTTGACGGTCAGCTCGGTATCAAACACCGCTGACAGCCGCTCGACCAAGTCTTTAGCCACAATCAAATATTTGTAAGGCAAATATTTGTAAGGCTGCCCGCTTGCCACCTCCACCACGGCATAGGTCAACTCCGGGTTCACGGCCACGGCCACGTTCGCCGGGATTGTCCAGGGGGTCGTGGTCCAGACGGCAACGCCTAGCTCACTGAGGTAGAGCGACAGAGCCTCGCTGACGCTGTCAGATGCGCTCACCATCGGAAAGGCCAGATAGATGCTGGGCGAAGTGTGCCCTTCTGGATATTCCAATTCCGCTTCGGCCAGCGCCGTTTGCGATGACGGGCTCCAGTAGACCGACTTTAAACCGCGATAGATATGGCCCTTGAGCACCATCTGCCCAAACACCTCTAGCTGCGCCGCCTCGTACTCGGGCATCATCGTTGCATAAGGGTGCTCCCAGTCGCCCCAAACGCCAAAGCGCTTAAAGCCTTGACGCTGCTGATCGATCGTTGCAGCGGCGAACGCCTTTGCCTTTTGCCGCAGCGTCAGCGGCGTCAGCGACTGGCGCTCCTCCTTATCCAGCGCCTGCAGCACCTTCAGCTCAATCGGCAGGCCGTGACAGTCCCAGCCGGGTACGTAGCGCACCTTGCGCCCCTGCAAAAGCTGATACTTATTGACAATATCCTTGAGAATCTTATTGAGCGCGTGACCCATATGCAGGCTGCCGTTGGCATAGGGTGGCCCATCATGCAGCACAAACACCTCGCCCGGATTTTCCTGCGAGAGCTTTTCATAAATCTGATGCTCCTGCCAAAACGCCTGCAGCTCGGGCTCGCGCTTGACGGCATTGGCCCGCATACTAAACTCAGTCTTCGGCAGCAGAACCGTTTCTTTGTAGCTTTTGGTGTCAGTCACGATCGCGTCAGCTTAGATTAATCAGCCTTGTCCCGGTGCTGAGGGACGAAGTTCTTCCTATCCTATCCTTTTAATTCGCTCACAGGTCATCGATCCAGTTAGCGTCTTCGTCGTCGGGCCAGCTGGTGTCGTCGGCGTTGGGTATGGGTGGGGTAGGTGAGGAAGAGGAGGAGGGGGCAGGTGCGATCGCATCGCTATCCTCCAATACTCCGCCTTCCCTATCTTCCCCATCTTCCCCATCGCTCTCATCTTTCTCACCCGCCCTCGGAATCGATCGCGGACGCGGCGGCAGCTCAATCATCGGCTCAAGGACGTTGCTAG
>JAAHIA010000218.1 GCA_010671975.1 Leptolyngbya sp. SIO4C1
TCCGGGGTACTCAGCCAGTTTGAAGGAGCGGACCCGAACGGCGATGGCAACCCAGACGATGCGCGAGATACTGACGGTGACGGCGTTGCCGACTACCTCGACCCGGATGATGACCAGGATGGTGTACTCAGCCAGTTCGAGAATCCAGACCCGAATGGCGACGGTAACCCGGATGATGCGCTAGATAGCGATGGTGATGGCACGCCGGACTATATCGACCCAGATGATGACCAGGATAGTGTACTCAGCCAGTTCGAGAACCCTGACCCGAATGGCGACGGTAACCCGGATGATGCGCTAGATAGCGATGGTGATGGCACGCCGGACTATATCGACCCAGATGATGACCAGGATGGTGTACTCAGCCAGTTCGAAAATCCTGACCCGAACGGCGACGGCAACCCAGATGATGCGCTGGACACCGATGGTGATGGCACGCCTAACTACATCGATCCAGATGATGATGGCGATGGCATTGACTCTCAGCTTGAGGGCGCTGACCCCAACGGTGACGGTAACCCAGATGACGCACTGGATCGTGACGGTGATGGTATACCGGATTATATCGATCCGGATGATGATGGCGATGGCATCAATACCATCGACGAAGATGCCGATGGCGATGGTAACCCGCTCAACGATGACAGCGACGGCGACGGTGTGCCGAACTACCTCGATCTCGATGGTGACAATGACGGCATTCTGGATGAGATAGAGGGCGGTGGCGATACCGACGGTGACGGCATCCCTGACTACCTTGATCTAGACAGCGATGGCGATGGTCTCACTGACTTAGAAGAGTCTGGTCTGAGCAAAGCTGAGATTGACTCGCTTGATACTGATCGCAACGGCGTGATTGATGCCAGCAACAGCTTTGGATCGAATGGTCTGGCTGATGCGGTTGAGACAGCCCCCGAGTCGGGTGTACCGGATTATGACAATGACGGCACCGCCGATCAGCCAGCTGATACCGATGGTGACGGCGTCGCTGATTATAAGGACCTGGATACGGACAACGATGGCATCAACGATGTCATTGAAGGGGGTGGCACTGACGCAGACGGCAACGGTCTTGATGACAATACGGGCGGTGCTGATGCCGATGGTGATGGCCTACCCGACGCCCTGGATCCTGACAATGGCGGCACGCCGGTTGAAGCACCTGATACTGACAGAGACAGTGTTCAAGATTTCCGCGATCTGGATTCTGACAATGATGGTATTAGCGATGTCATTGAGAACAGCAACGAAGATACCAACGGCGATGGCTTAGTAGATGGGCCAGATACGGATGGCGACGGCATTGCTGATGCGGTTGATGCAGCCAACGGATTTGGGGATGCCAACGATGGCGGAGCCATCGATACAGATGGCGATGGCGTCAGTGACTATGTAGATCTAGACACTGACAATGACGGCATCCTCGATGTGGTCGAAGGGGGTAATGCCGATCCGGAAGGGAACGGTATCGTCGATGGACCAGACTCTGACGGCGATGGAATTGCCGATGCGGTTGATGCAACCGATGGTTTTGGTGATACCAACGATGCTGGAGCACCGGACTTTGACGGTGATGGCTTTGATAACTATCGCGATCCAGACACTGACAACGACGGCGTTTTCGACGTGATTGAAGGGGGTAACGGTGAGACTGACGCTGATGGTGATGGCGTCGTTGACGGGCCAGACTCTGACGGCGATGGTATTCCTGATGCGGTTGATGATCTAGATGGCTTCGGGGGTAACAACCCGAGCGGCGGCGCTCCGGATAGCAATAATGACGGCGTGCCCGACTTCTTGCAGCCAGGTAGCAACAGCGGTAGCAATCAAGGCTCTGGCGGCGAGGATGTGATCAACGGCGGCGATGGTAACGATATCATCAACGGCCTCAGTGACGATGACACCCTGGACGGCGGTGCTGGCGACGATGTAGTCAACGGGGGTAGCGACCGGGATATTGTGCGAGGCGGTGCTGATAATGATGTTCTCAATGGGGGCAGCAGTGCCGATCAGATGGAGGCTGGCGACGGGGATGATATTGTCAACGGCGGTAGCGGTGATGACACTATCGATGGCCAAAACGGTAGAGATGTCTTGAGCGGCGGTAGCGGCCAGGATATTCTCTTCGGCGGTGCCGGCAACGATCTTCTCACAGGCGGTAGCGAAAATGACCAGCTCTTTGGTCAGGAGGGAAGAGACCTCTTGCGCGGCTCCAGCGGCGATGACGTGCTAGTCGGTGGCGTTGGCGATGATCTCCTATTTGGCGGGCAGGGACGAGACTTCTTTGCCTATACTCAAGCCAGCGAATTTGGCGATGTCATCTACGACTTTGAGATTGTGCGCGATCGCATTGATCTCAGCGCCATCTTCAACGGCAATGCGTCGCTGGGGAGCAACGTCAATGCTCAGCAGGTCGGTCGACACACGGCCATTCTGGCCAATACGGGGGCAGGGCTAGAGCAGGTAGCGCTGCTGCTCAACGTCAACGCTAACACGCTGGATAGCAGCAACTTTATTTTCTAGCTAGCAGCTGCAGTGCAGGGGAGGATTAATCCCTCCCCTGTCAACCAATACTGCAAGTTACAAAACACTAAAAAAACTCTTGTTCATGCCCGCGTGAACAAGAGTTTCTTTTTGGCAGGTAGCCGCTGCCAACAGCAGCTAGCTTCATCGATGCCTATCGCGGGCGCGGGCCAGAGAACCCGGTGCGCTAGTCAGTCGCTGGTAGAACAAAGCCGGCTTAGAATGGCTGAGAGCATCAGCGCTGGCGAGGCCATACGTAAGCCGTGGACTAATCGACCCAGCGGCGCAGTAAGTTCGCCACGCTTTTGGAGATTAGATCAAATTCGTCCGTCTTGCCCTGCTTAGCAAACAGCGATCGCCGCGCGGTATCTAGATCGAACAGCAGCTCTCTCTGGGCTGGATCGCGAATCCAGCTTTGAACCCAGCCGACGGCCACCAGCCGCACGCCCTGAGTGACCTCGTTAACGCGATGCAAAGCCGAAGCTGGATACACCAGCACTGAACCGGCCGCCAGCTTGTAGGTCTGCTCGTCGTCAGCTCCTTCTATCACCAGCTCGCCGCCGGCATAAGTCTGCGGCGAGCTAAGAAAGACGGTAAAGGAGATATCTGAGCGCCACTGGCCCATCAGCGCGTTGTCCGCATGGGTGCCATAGGCCATCCCGGGATCGTAGCGGCTGAGCAAGACCGTGTGAATGCGCTTGGGCCGCACTGCCGCCTGAAACAGCGGATGGCGATTGAGCGCCTCCACAATCTGCTGGCGCAGCGGTGCAGCCTCTGCCGGAGCGAGCTGCTGATTGTGCTTGACCTGTTTGGCATACCAGCCGGCTGTGGTTTTACCTTCAACAAAGCTGGCTGCCTCTAGTTGAGCAACCATCTCAGCGCAGGTTTGAGCTGAAAGCAGCGCTGGAATCCTAAACAGCATCGGCGCTATTTCCAGCCGGCGCGATCGGCCAGCTTGATTACTTCCGGGTTGTTGCGCCCGTAGGCAGAGACGTTGACTTCATCCACTTTGAAGTCTCCCAGTTCGGCCACAACCGGATCAATGTCGATACCGCTGACTACCGGATATTCATTGTTGCCTTCGGCAAACACGGCCTGCGCTTCAGGACTGACCAGAAACTCTAAAAACGCGATCGCATTTTCCTCATGCGGTGCCCCAGCGACGACGCCCGCACCGCTGATATTCACATGGGTGCCGCGATCGCCCTGATTGGGGAAGAAGACCGCTGTTTGCTCAATCACTGCCTGATCGGCCGGGTCGTCTGATTTTGCGAGTCTGGCCCAGTAGTAGTGATTGACAATGGCCACGTCGCACTGCCCGGCCGCTACCGCCTTGATCTGGTCAGTGTCGCCGCCTTCAGGCTGGCGGGCGAAGTTGTCGACTAGGTTCTCAGCCCAGGCTTCGGTGGCCTCGACGCCCTTGGTTTCAACCATCGAGCCGAGCAGAGACTGGTTGTAGATATTCTCAGAGCTGCGTACGCAAACCCGATCGTCCCACGCCGGTTCGGCCAGCGCTTCATAGGTCGATAGCTCTGAAGGCTCCACGGCATCGATATTGTAGACCAGCAAGCGGGCGCGCTTAGTCAGCCCAAACCAGAGCCCGTCTGGATGGCGCAGATTTTCGGGCACAGCGGTCTCAAGGACCTCAGAAGAGACCGGCTGCCAAATGTCGGCTTCTTCGGCGCGCCACAGCCGGCCGGCATCTACGGTAATAAATACGTCAGCCGGGCTGTTAGCCCCTTCGTTTTTGATGCGCTCGATTAGCTCGTCTGATTTGCCTTCAACTAGATTGACTTCGATGCCGGTCTCTGCGGTAAAGCGATCGTAGAGAGCATCGTCAATGTCATAGTGGCGCGCCGAATAGACGTTAACCACCTCTCCAGCGGCTTCTTCTTGAGACTGATTAGCACAGCCGGCGGCTGATACAAGCCCGGCTAAGAGCAGAAAACCTGCTATCTTTCGTTGATTAAGCTGCATTGAACAACTACTTCTGCATGAGAATGGGTACAGGACACAGTCATTCTAATGGAATCTATTGTCATTTACTTCAACAAATTTTTGCGCCAGCAGTGAAAGGAATGAGGCAGGCGCTATTTGGCGGCGGCGCTTTGGGTCTGCTGGCAGCGCTGCGATCGCGCAATCTGTCGGCTCAGGAGGATGACAGGCAGCAGTCCAACGGCCAAGATCATCAGCGCTGGGGCAGACGCTTCAATCAGGCGCTCGTCTGAGGCGTATTGGTAAACGCGCACCGCCAGCGTATCAAAGTTAAAGGGACGCATCACCAGCGTTGCCGGCAGCTCTTTCATCACATCGACAAACACCAGCATCAGCGCCGTTAGCAAGCTGCTGCTCATCAGCGGCACGTGAATTTTATGGAGCGTGCGCATGGGTGAGCAGCCTAGGCTGCGGGCGGCATCGTCTAGGCTAGGCTGAATCTTAATCAGCCCTGATTCTACTGCCCCCAGCGCAACTGCCAAAAAGCGCACTAGATAGGCAAAGATCAGGGCGGTAATGGTGCCGCTAATCAGCAGTCCTGGCGATAGGCCCAGGGTCGCCTGTGCTATCTGCCCTAGCAGCTGATCGAGTCGAATCACCGGAATCAAAATGCCAACGGCAATCACTGCGCCGGGAATGCCGTAGCCCATGGCGGCTAGCCGCACGCCTAGCTGTACCGGTCGCGTGCGGTTAAGCCTCGCCCCGTAGGCCAAGACCAAAGAAACGCCAATTGCAATCACAGCTGTCAGGCTGGCCAGCAGCAGGCTGTGATAGGCCAGATCCCAGAACTGACGATCGACTGTGTCTTCGAGATGGGTGAGCGTCATCTGCAGCAGCAGCCCGGCCGGCAGCAGCAGCCCCAATACCACCGGCAGCAGGCAGACCAGCTGCGCCATCAAAGCTCGCAGCCCGGCGAGCCGGTAGGGGGAAAGCTCTTGAGCACTGTTGCTAGTCTGATAGTATTTGGCCTGTCGCCGCGACCAGCGCTCTAGCAGCAGCAGCGTAAAAATAAACAGCATCAGCAGGGCCGACAGCTGCGCCGCCGCCACCCGCTCGCCCATGCCAAACCAGGTGCGATAGATGCCGGTGGTAAAGGTCTGCACGCCGAAGTACTGTACCGTGCCAAAGTCATTCAGCGTTTCCATCAGCGCCAGTGCCAGCCCTGCCATCACCGCCGGCCGGCTCAGCGGTAGCGCCACCTTAAAAAAGCTGCGCCACGGGCTGCAGCCTAACACGCGACTGGCCTCAAGCGTGCAGCGAGACTGTTCTAGAAAGGCTACCCGCGCCAGCATGTAGACATAGGGATATAGCGTTAGGCTGAGCATGACAATCGCCCCCCCGACTGAGCGCACATTCGGGAACCAGTAGTCGGTGGCGCTCTGCCAGCCAAAGAGCGATCGCAGCCCGGTTTGTACCGGCCCGTAATATTCCAGCCATTCTGTATAGGTGTAGGCCAGCAGGTAGGCCGGGGCCGCCAAGGGCAGCAGCAGTGCCCATTCTAGCCAGCGGCTGCCGGCAAAGCGACAGACCGTCACCAGCCAGGCCGTGCTCACCCCCAGCAGGCAGACGCCTATCCCGACGCCGACCATCAGCAGCAGTGAGTTAGTGACATATTCAGTCAGTACGGTAGAGACCAGATGCGCCCACAGATCGCCCGCATCGGCAAAGACGCTGCCTAAAACCACCAGCACCGGCAGCGCCACGAGTCCAGCAATTAGCCAGACGGCCACCGTCCAGCGGGTTGAGCGGGTTTGACGATCTTGGAAAAGCAGGCGAGTCGGGAGCTGTAAAGACATGAAAAAGCGCTGACGTGGGTCTTCTCAAATTATGACGGCTTCGGTAGCTCTGTAAACTAGACCGCGCGATCGCGCGCACGTCGGCTGGGTATGGTCAAAGCTCAGCGTATTCAGAAAAGTTCTCTATCTTCATAAAGCTTGCCTAGGTGCGCTGCGGTATTGGCCAGCACTGTCTGAGCGGCGCGATCTGGCTATGCTGGGTTGCTGGCTGCTGGTATTGCTGATGTCTGCGCCTGATATTCCGCTGATTGACTTTGCGCCCTTCCTCACGGCTGCGACGGAGGCTCAGCAGCCTGTGGCGCAGGCGGTCTTTCGGGCCTGCCACGAGGTGGGCTTCTTGTATGTGAAACATCACGGTATTCCGCAGGCGGCCATTGAGCAAGCATTTGCGCAGTCGCGCGCGTTTTTCGCTAGGCCGCTAGCGGAGAAGCAGGCGCTTGCCTGGTCAGATGCCACCAGCAATCGTGGCTATGTCGGCATAGAGCGCGAGCGGCTTGATGAGACGCAGCCGGGCGATCTCAAGGAGGCGTTTAACGTGGGTAAAGAGAGTTCGGCTAGGGCGCGCTCTGAAGCGCCGCCGGTGGTCAACTGCTGGCCTGAGGACGCTACGTTTCAGCCAGCGATCAGCGAATTTTTTCAGCACTGTACGGCTGCTGCGACCCGCCTACTGCAAGCCTTTGCGATCGCGCTCTCCCTACCGCCCGACTATCTGAGCGCCCGACATCAGACGCATGACTATACGCTGCGGCTGCTGCACTATCCGCCGCTGACGACGCTGCCTCAGCCAGGGCAGCTGCGCGCCGGGGCCCATTCTGACTACGGCTCGCTGACGCTGCTGTTTCAAGATCGCATCGGTGGACTGGAAGTGCTGAGTCGGCAAGGCTGGGTAACGGCCCCCGTGATTCCCGGTGCGATACTGGTCAATACTGGCGACCTGATGCAGCGCTGGAGCAACCATCTCTTTCGCTCGACGCAGCATCGGGTGAGGCTACCAGAAGAGACAGGCTGCGATCGCTACTCGATAGCCTTCTTCTGTCAGCCCGATGCCGCTACCGAAATCACCTGTCTGCCCAGCTGTCAGAGCGCTGATAGACCGGCTCAATATCCGCCCGTTACCGCCGGTGACTACTTGCTCAGCCGTTTGCAGGCTACCTATTAAAGCCTGACCGCAGCTCTATGACATTAGCTGCTTACGTAAGCCTGCAAAATTCAAGCCGAGGCAACCATCTCCTTTGCCAGCCGATTGCAGGTTTCAACTAGCGTGCCTAGCTCTACCGTCAGCAGCTGCCCCTGCTCAATCACCTGTCGACCGTTGATGAAGCTGTGCTCAACCCGAGCGGGTTGACAGAAAATTAGCGCCGCGACCACATCGTGGTGACTGCCGACCAGCGCCGGCTGATCGATATCAAACGTAATAAAATCTGCTGACATGCCCGGTGCCAGATAGCCAATATCGTCTCTGCCGAGCACCCGCGCTCCGCCGCGCGTTGCCAGCATCAGCGCCTCGCGGGCCGTCATAGCGGCTGCAGATGTTTCTCTGACCCGCGCTATTAGAAACGCCGTGCGGGCCTCCTGTAGCAGGTTTGAAGCATCGTTTGAGGCTGCGCCATCGACGCCAAGGCCCACTGGCACACTGTGGTTTAGCATGGTCCGAATCGGGGCGATGCCGCTAGCCAGGCGCAGGTTGCTGCAGGGGCAATGGGCCACGCCGGTGCCTGTGCGGCCAAAGGTTTGAATCGTCGTGTCGCTGAGCTTGACGCAGTGGGCGTGCCAAACATCCTCGCCCAGCCAGCCGACCGAGTGAGCATAGTCACCGGGGCTGAGCCCAAACCGCTTGAGGCTATAGTCTACATCGCTCTGATTTTCGGCTAGGTGCGTATGCAGCCGCACCTGCGGATAGGCCCGCGCCATTGCGGCCGACTCGCGCATCAGATCGGTCGAAACTGTAAACGGCGAGCAAGGCGCTAGCACCAGCCGCGTCATCGCATGGCGACTGCTGTCATGGTACTGCTCGATCAGCCGCTGAGA
>JAAHIA010000219.1 GCA_010671975.1 Leptolyngbya sp. SIO4C1
TTAGAAAGCCGGTGTGACATTCTTGTGACACCGGCTTTCTAAGCTAAAGACAACGAAATTAAGAGAGCCGATTGAAGCAAGCCATGATGATTGACCAAGTCCCTGATACAGTACCTGCCTCAGCTACTCGTAAACGCAGCTTTCGGAATACGGCTGCAGGGCTCTTGATTGGTGCTGGGCTCGCCACGGCAGGCAGCTTTCTAGCCTGGTCGCCGGCATCCCCGATTCAGGCACAGACTGAGCCTTATGAAACCAGTCCGGCCCCAGCTGCGATCGCGGCTGTCAACCCTAACTTTGTCACCGATGTCGTTAACAGGGTTGGACCGGCCGTAGTGCGTATCGATGCCTCGCGCACGGTGAGCCAGCGCGTGCCAGAGGCTTTCAACGATCCGTTCTTCCGCCAGTTCTTTGGCGATCAAATGCCTAATCAGCCGCAGGAGCGCGTTGAGCGCGGTGTGGGGTCCGGCTTCATCATCAGCGAGGACGGCCGTATCGTCACCAATGCCCACGTCGTGGATGGGGCTGATACAGTAAATGTCACGCTCAAAGACGGCCGCACACTTGAAGGGCGCGTTTTAGGCAGCGATCCGGTGACCGATATTGCTGTCATCAAGGTAGCAGAGCGCAACTTGCCCACCATCACCATCAGCGACTCTGACCAGCTGCAGCCAGGCGAATGGGCCGTTGCCATTGGCAATCCGCTGGGTCTCGACAATACGGTCACTGTTGGCATCATCAGCGCCACGGGCCGCTCTAGCAGCCAGGTAGGCGTGCCCGATAAGCGGGTTGACTTTATCCAAACCGATGCAGCCATCAACCCGGGCAACTCCGGCGGACCGCTGCTGAATCAGCAGGGCGAGGTGATTGGCGTCAACACGGCTATCATCAACGGCGCTCAGGGGCTGGGCTTTGCCATCCCCATCAATACGGTAGAGCGGATTGCTACTCAGCTAGCTGAATCCGGCAGCGTGGCACATCCTTACTTGGGTATCCAAATGGTGACGCTTGACCCCGAGGTCAAAGCCGAGATCAACAGTAACCCCAATAGCGGTCTTACAGTCAATGAAGAAGAGGGCGTACTGATTGTGCGCGTCATGCCCGACTCGCCGGCTGACAGGGCTGGGCTGCGCGCCGGCGATGTGATCCGTCAGATTGAGGATGAGTCGGTTGCCGATGCTGCCACCGTACAGCAGCGCGTCGAAGCCGCTCAGGTCGGTCAGCCGCTGCAGTTTGACATTCGCCGCAGCGATCGCAGCCAGACGCTGAGCGTCCGCCCGGGTGAGTTTCCGCAGAGTTAGGGCTCAGGCAGATTCGCTTACTCACTCTCTATCGCCGCGACTTGAGCCTCAAGCGCGGCGATGCGGTCTCTCAGCTCAATCACCAGAATTGCCAAATTATCAAACTGCGCTTCTAACGTTGGATCGCCGGGGGGAATGGGCTCAATCGGCGGCGCGGGGCTGCGGCCGCCAACGCTGTCACCAAGGCCGGGCAGCTGAGCTTGAATGCGGCTGATTTGAGACTGCAGCGATCGCAGCTGAAACTCAAGCTGATTCACGCGCGACGTCAGCAGTGATGAAGCATCCACCGGCGCCAGCCACAGCGCTAGCAGCAGCGCCAGCACAAAGCCAGCACCCAAAATAGGTTTTAAAGCTCGCCATGCCATCGATGTTTCTCATATACCTGCCCCTTCACGGTAGCGCAGGCGTCCTGCAGGCGGGGACCGCTGTAGGATAGAGCCAAAGACTGCAGACTATGCCCAGCTCAGATAGGGTAGCGACTGAGCCGTTTGGCGGATTGCCTCTGTCTGCTTAATCAGCTGTCCAGAAGCATCCCAGCTGCCCTCGAGAAACATCTGACGTGGACCGTCTCCCATGGCAATCGGGGCGGCAAAATCGCCGCAGGTAACGCGCAAATCTTCCAAATCGATGGTGATTGGCTGACTTGGATCTTGCTCAATGAGCGCCTGCAGCTGACTCACGGTATCGGCAGCGGCGGTCACGCAGGGAACCCCAATTGCAACGCAGTTGCCAAAGAAAATTTCAGCAAAGCTTTCCCCAATCAGCGCATTAATTCCCCAGCGATGAATTGCCTGCGGTGCGTGCTCGCGCGAAGAGCCGCAGCCAAAATTGCGATTGACAATTAAAATTTCAGCATCTTGATACTGAGGCTGGTCAAAAGCGTGGCTACCTTTGGCCTGAGTGCGGTCATCTGCAAACACCTGCTTACCCAGCCCGTCAAAGGTGACACAGCGCAGATACCGCGCCGGGATAATCCGATCGGTGTCAATATCGTTGCCTTTGAGCGGCATTCCACAGCCGGTAACCGAGCGAACTTGAGACATTGCCTTTTTTATGCCCTATCATGATCCAATCGCTATGGTAGCTCGAGATGGCGAAGGTATACGACCAAATTACGCCAGACCTGCAGGCATTCATCGAGCGGCAGCCGCTGTTCTTTGTGGCCACAGCGCCACTCGCGGCGGCCGGGCACGTCAATCTGTCGCCCAAGGGGCTAGATGCGCTCAGCGTCTTATCACCGACTCAGGTAGCCTATTTGGATCTGACCGGCAGCGGCAACGAAACCTCCGCTCACATTCATGAAAACGGCCGGATCACGCTGATGTTTTGCGCCTTTACCGGCAAGCCTCTAATTCTGCGGCTGTTTGGTCAAGGGCGCACCGTTCTCCCCACGCAGCCTGACTGGAATCTGCTAATTGACCAGTTTCCTCATTTGCCAGGTGGCCGACAGCTGATTGTTGTCGAGGTTGAGCGGGTACAGACGTCCTGCGGTATGGGCGTACCGCTGTTTGAATATCAGGGGCAGCGGCAAGCGCTGACCGACTGGGCTCAGCGTAAAGGGCCTGAAGGCCTAGCTCAGTACCAGCGCCAGAAAGGCAGCACCAGCCTTGACGGACTGGTAACGCCCATTGGCCTTGAGCAGGTCGCTGCTAAAGCTGACTAGCCGCGCATCAGACTAGCTCAAATTAAGCATCTGCAGACTTAAAATCAGCTGCCGCTGATGAATCTTTAGCCAGCCCTCGTTGCGAAAATCTCGCAGCAGGCGGGTCACGGTCACGCGCGTGGTACCAATAATGGTGGCTAGTTGATGATGCGTCAGCCGCACCGTTAGCCGCACGCCGCCGGGTTCCACCTGACCGAACTCCTGCGCCAGCAAAATGAGCAGGTGCCGCAGCCGATCAGCAACCAGACGCTTGCCTGAGAGCGCCAGCCAGGCTTCGGTTTGCTGCAGGCGTCTCGCTAAATGCGCGAAAATACCGGCCATCAGGTCGCAGGAGGCTTCTACCTCGTTCATGGCCAGCGGCAGCAGATCGACGTCGGTAAGCGCCGTGGCCCAATAGGGGTCAACCGTGGTTAAAGGTAGACCGAACGGCATCGAAGGCCCTACTAGGCCTAGCAGCGTTTCGCTACCGTCTGGATGAATGGTGTGCAGCTGAATGACGCCCCGACAGACCACGTAGAGCTCGCGCCGTCGCAGCGGTAGGCTACGTCCAGCGGTGTGAGAGGCCAAAGAGCGTTCATGGTAAAGCTGCTCAAGCAGTTCTACGAACGCCTGAGCAGGTGTATCGACGAGCTTAGAAGAAATAGAAGACACGCATTCCGTCCCAACTTAACGGTATACCAGCAATTTGAGACCGGAGTTGACTCAACAGCTGAGCCCGCAAGGGCGCTGCTACTGATGTGTTTTAGCTGACAGCGACACTTTCTAAAACTTGGTAAAAAAAGCTTAGCCAGCGATCGCTTCGATGTCTCAATTGCCACCGCTGCTATCTTCAAGGCTTCGTCTTAAGAAAAGGTAATAAAGAGATTAAAAGCCAGCAAACTTCTGCTTAATCTCTCTGGCTCACTCTCCCTGCCTGACGTCGCTGACGTGCCCGTGAATCGCCGCCGAGGCAACCATTGCTGGACTCATCAGCAGCGTGCGGCCCGAGGCCGACCCCTGACGCCCTTTAAAGTTGCGATTAGACGAGGAAGCGCTGATTTGACGGCCTTCTAGCTTATCGGGATTCATGGCTAAGCACATTGAGCAGCCCGGCTCGCGCCATTCAAAACCGGCTGCCTCAAAAACCTTGTCGAGACCTTCGGCTTCGGCCTGCTGCTTTACCTGCTCTGAGCCGGGCACCACAAAGGCCTTAATCCCAGCTGCCACCTGGTGCCCCTTGGCAACTTGGGCAGCTTCTCGCAGATCGCTGAGTCGGCCGTTAGTACAGCTGCCAATAAAGCACACGTCAACTTTGGTCCCTAAAATTGACTGCCCTGGCGAAAGCGCCATATAGCTGTAGGCTTCTTGCGCAATGGGCCGATCTTCTTCTGGTATGTCTTCCAGCGTCGGCACGGTTTCAGTGATGCTGATGCCTTGGCCTGGCGTGATGCCCCAGGTGACGGTAGGGGCAATTTCAGCAGCATCAAACGTCACCACATCGTCATAAACTGCCTCGGGGTCGCTGCGCAGGCTGTCCCACCAGGCTACTGCTTTTTCCCAGTCATCCCCGCTGGGGGCAAATTTTCGTCCTTTGAGATAGTCATAGGTCACCGCGTCTGGGTTAACGTAGCCGCAGCGCGCCCCGCCCTCAATCGACATGTTGCACAGCGTCATGCGCGCTTCCATCGATAGGGCTTCGATGGTGGTGCCGGCATATTCATAGGCGTAGCCAACGCCGCCCTTTACCCCAAGCTTGCGAATAATGTGTAAGATCACGTCTTTGGCATAGACGCCAGGCGGCAGCTCGCCATTGACTTCAATGCGGCGTACTTTGAGCTTGGCTAGCGCTAGCGTCTGCGAAGCCAGCACGTCGCGCACCTGGCTGGTACCAATGCCAAACGCGATCGCGCCAAACGCGCCGTGAGTTGACGTGTGGCTATCGCCGCAGGCAATCGTCATACCAGGCTGTGTTAGCCCCTGCTCGGGTGCGATGACGTGCACAATGCCCTGGTCACCCGAGCCTACGTTGTAGAACTGAATGCCGTGCTCAGCCGTATTCTGCTCTAATGCGGCAATCATCTGCTCAGCCAGCCCGTCAGCAAACGGGCGCGCCTGGCTCTCTGTTGGCACGATGTGATCGACCGTGGCGACCGTTCGCTCTGGGTACATCACCTGCAGATCGCGTTCGCGCAGCATGGCAAAGGCCTGTGGGCTAGTAACCTCGTGAATCAGATGCAGCCCAATAAAAAGCTGCGTTTGACCCGAGGGCAGCTTGCCTACCGTATGCAGATCCCAAACTTTATCGAATAAAGTGCCTTTGCTCATAGCCGTCTTCTAGACCTTGAATGAAACACTGATGCAGTCTTTCATCTTAGCTCGCCCAGCGCTAGACCATGCGTTCGCCGCTCAGCATCTTGTTAGCAGCATCTAGCAGCGCCTCTTCTAGGTAGGGCTTTGTAAAGTAGCCGCTAGCCCCGAGATCCACAGCCATCTGACGGTGGCGATCGGCGCCGCGCGAAGTCAGCATAGCAATGGGAATCTGCTGCAGATTACTATCTTTTTGCATCCGCGAGAGCAGCTCTAGCCCGTCCATTCGCGGCATCTCAATATCGCAGAAGACAAGGTCGCAAGGCAGCCCTGAGCGCAGCTTTTCCCACGCTTCTTGACCATCGCGCGCCTGCTCGACCCGATAGCCTACCTTGTTAAAGCTCATTGAGAGCAGCTCTCGTACCGTAATAGAGTCGTCCACAATCAGCACGGTTGGCTCGGTCTTAGCCGCCGCCGCATCGTCTTCTGGCGGCAGCTGATCCTCAGTTTGAGCCCCCCACAGCGCTGGGGTAGACTCGCGCCGTACCCGACCCATGGCAATGTCAATCAGCTCTAGCACATCGGCAATCGGCATGACGCGACCATCGCCCAGCACGGTAGCACCGGCAATGCCGACCGGCTTCGGCACTGGCCCTTCTAGCTGCTTGATGACGATCTCTTGCTCGCCAATCACCTGGTCGACCTCAAGCGCGATGTAGGTATTCGTACTGCGCAAGACCACGATAGAAATCATGTCTTCGTCCATCTGACCGCCGTAGACGCGACCGCGACCCAGCGTTCGGTTAAACTTCAGCAAATCGGAGAGCTTTTGGAACGGCAGCAGCGTATCGCGCCACAAAATGCAGGCTTCTCCTTGATCGTTTTGCTGAATTCGATCCTGCGGCACGTCGAACATGTCTTCGACCCCGTCCATTGGAAAGGCAATGCGCGCCTGATTGCTGATGCAGCTGAGCGCTTTGGAAATACTCAGCGTCAGCGGCAGCCGAATGGTAAAGCTGGTCCCCTTGCCTAGCTCAGAGTCAATCGTGACGCTGCCGCGAATCTCAGCTAGCGACGTGCGCACCACGTCCATACCAACGCCGCGCCCTGCGAAGTCATCGGCGCGATCGCGGGTGCTAAAGCCTGGATGAAACAGCAGATCGTAGACGTCAAGCACTGACATTGAGCGAGCTTCGGTCTGAGAAATTAGCTCTTTCTGTACCGCCTTCCGCTTCACCAAACTCGGATCAATGCCGGCACCGTCATCCGCCACGTAGATCACCGTCTGATTGCCCTGATAGAACGCTCGCACTGTGATGACGCCTTTCTGCGGCTTGCCGGCGGCTCGACGCTCGGCCGGTGTTTCAATGCCGTGGGTGATGGCATTGTTGACCAAGTGAGTCATCGGATCGTAAAGCTGCTCGAGAATCATCTTATCGACCAGCGTGTCGCGTCCTTCAACCACCAGCTGTGCTTCTTTACCGCACTTCAGCGAAATATCGCGCACGGCACGCGGCAGCCGATCGGCGGTCTGAGCAAACGGCATCATTCGAGCCTTGTTCAACCCTTCTTGCAGCTGCGTGGTTACCTGACGGAACTGGCGGCTGACCTGGTCGGCAGAGTCGATGGTATAGCCAATGTCCGAGGCCGACTCTCGCACCCGCACAATCAGCTCAATCATCTCCTGCGAGAGCGTATGGAACCCAGTAAAGCGGTCCATTTCGAGCGCATCGAAAGTCTCGCCGGTGGCATGGTCCGGCTGAGCGATCGCGCCTCGATCGGCACTCACGGCCTGATACGCATGTCGACTCGAAATCAGAGAGCTCTCTAGCAGCGATCGCTCGTACAGATCGCGCATGCGCTGCCCCACATCGTTTAGCTGCTGCACTTGAAACAGCAGATTGTCAAGAAACTGACGCAGGCGCTCCTGATCTTGCTCTAGCGTATTGCGGTTAACCACGAGCTCCCCTACCAGGTTGCTGAGATTATCTAGGTGGCTCACCGATACCCGCATGGTTTGGTCGCCAAGCACGCTCGATATGCGACGGCCAGACAGACGGCTTGAAACCGGCGCTCGGCGGGTAGCCGAAGCACCAGTCGGGCCCCCCAAGGTCTGATCGGCCTCTTCTAGCAGCCGCTCTAGGTCTTCGAATTCATCCTCTTCAGCCGTGTTTTCGACTGCATCAAAAGCAGATGCTGAGCCGATACTGACGTCGCTGGCTGCATTGATAGAGCCGTCTGTGGAATCGTCGCGGCCTTCATCAAAGCTGTCAAAATCTAACTCAACCGCCTCTGACGCCGTTGACGCCGGCAAATCGTCCTCTAGCAGCGAATCTAACACTTCTAAATCAGCCGTCGCCTCGGCTGGCTCAAACGGATTCGCAGCGAGATCAGCCTCGCTGTCAAGCGCGCCTTCTAGCAGGTCGCTAACCGCTAAGCTTTCAGCAAGATCTGGCTCGAGATCGTCTGCTGACGGTGCTGTATCAGTTGCTTTCAACAGAGCAGCTTCTGGCGTCATGTCGGAGTCAGCTAGCACATCGATATCTTCATCTTCTGCGTCTAGCGTTTCTGCACCGGCCGCTTCTGAGAGCTCAGCCAGTGATAGCTCAGACCCTATCTCTTCTAACTCAATATTTTCTAACTCAGCCTCAGCCGAGGCCTCAGCAAACAGGTCGTCTGTTGCAGCGTCGGGCGCTATCTCAGCAAACAAATCGTCTGTCTCTTCGCTTGCTTCCGGCTCCGCTAGGATATCTGCAGCTGTTTCGTCCTCTGCTGCAAATAAGTCTTCGGCTGAGTCCTGCGTAAAATCATCCGATAGGTCATCTAAAGCAGTCTCAGCGTCTGCTAGCAGATCGTCTGATAGATCATCTGATAAGTCATCTGAGGCCGTTTCCGTATCTATATCGGCCAGCAAATCGTCTGATTCAGGGCTAGCGTCTGTCTGATCGAGCTGCTCAAAAAGATCGCCTAGCGCGGTATCTGCGCCTGCTGTCTCAAGCAGATCGTCTAGCGCCAACTCTGGGCTCGTGTCGGCGCTGCTCAGGTCGTCGGA
>JAAHIA010000022.1 GCA_010671975.1 Leptolyngbya sp. SIO4C1
TATAGAGAATAAGCAATCCGTAGGTGCGCCTAAAAAAAGTCAGAAGCCAGAGCTACCCACAGGCAGCCCCTGGCTCCTATCTCCTACCTCCTATCTTCTCTCCCTAATTTGGCAGTAGCCGCTCCGCCAGCGCTCTCGCACCGTTCAGCGGATTGTTAAAGTCGAAGCTGACGCTAAGAGTCTGGCTGCGACCTAGATACACCAGGCTGAGCGTGAGGGCCAAAGTGCCGTCAGCAGCGGCATTGAGCCTGGTCTCGAAGCTGGCAGTGCGCACGTCGAGCAGGCTGCCTAGGCCGTTTTGAGTGATAAAGTCGCTGACTTCGGCAAAGCCGCCGAGGCCGGCGCGGGTGACTTCGAGCGATCGCTGCGCAGCAATGAGAACCCCGTTGGCAGTCTCACGCGCGACAATCTGACCGGCAACGCGCGGGTCGGCGTCAATGGGGGTATTGACCACACCGCGCTGTACCAGTCTCAGGGTTTGGCGAGCGGCTTCGAGAGCAGCAATGGCGCTTCCTCTTGTAGCTTGTAGGCCGGTGATTTGAGCCTGCAGCCGGGCCGCGTTGGCAACCCCTCTAGGGTCAGGCACGCAGCGCCGTCCTACAAAGGGAAAATTGGTGCAGGACTGGCGGCCAGCCTCGCGATCGCGCTGCCGCTCGAGGTTGCGAATCTGGCTATTCAGGCTGTTTACCTGCTGCTGAGCGCTATTGACCGCGTTTTGCGCATCTTGTAGGCGGCGGTTAGCAGCGCTACGCTCGCCGCGCACGATGGCCCGCTGAGTTGCAATGGACTGATTGATACGATTGACTTCTGCTCGGGCGGCCGCGACTTCTTGCTCTGCGGCTCGGATGTCGGCAGTAGCGTCGTTGACAGCAGTCTGAATCAGACGAGAAGTTTCGCGATTGAGGTACTGCAGCAGGTCGTTTTGCATCTGACCAGCGACGCTAAAGTCGGGCGCACTGGTGAGCTGACGTCCGCTAGCGGTGAGCGAACAGCCAAAGCGGTTAAACAGCTGACCGCTGGTGGTAAAGCTAAAGCGATCTTCGGCGACAGCAATCTGAGTGGTGCTGGTGATGCCGAGCAGGCTAACGCTGCCGGAGAGCGATGCAGACAGCGGCTGAGTTGGGCTGATGATTAAGGCTGCGCTGGGGTTCGGCTGACCGTTGGCGCCGCTGAGACGAAACGCACCGTTGAGCAGGTTGATGCCTCGGATGCTGCCCTGAGCGCTGGCACCGCTGGCGCTATCAATCTCGACGGCGAGATTGGCCTGCAGGCCCCACAGGTTGACATCGACTGTGCCCTGTAGCACCACGGCCTGGTTGCGCGCAGCGACATCGAGCGTGGTGGCCACGCCCAGCCAGTTGCCCTGCAGGTAGAGTCGCTGGTTGTCGAGCATGACTCTCGCGCCCGCGAGTTCGACCCCGGCTAGCGCGGTGCTGACATCGCCATTTAAGAAGAACTGCGAGGGGCTGAGCTGCCCTTCCAGCTGACCGTTTACCTGCAGCGGCGATTCGCTGGGGAAGAGGCTGAGCTGACCGCGACACCAGAAGTTATCGTCAACAATCTGCACGTCGCCGGCGAAGATTTGCCGGTTAAGCAGCGAGAGCTGACTGTGCCCGGCCAGCTGGAAGGCAGGGGAACTGCCGGCAGCGGCAGCAGCGCTGGGTGCGTTGATCGCCACCCGTCCAGCCAGCTCTAGCGCCAGCAGGTTAGAAATCTCGCCAGCAATCCGGAAGCCGGTGCCAAAGCCAAGAGAGCCGGAGGCAGCCAGCCCGAAAGCGGCATCGAACATGCCGACATTGGCGACATCCCAGCCGCCGCGCAGCAGGGCAACTAGACCTTCTTCTGAAGTGGAGGAAGTGGGTGCGATCGCGAGCGTAGCCGCTGCTTCAGCCTCGTTAGCAAAGCCCAGCTGGTCGTAGACGCGCTGGCGATCGGCGGGGCGGGCGGCAAGCTGCTGAAATTCTCCGGGCGTGGTGATTAGCCAGCCGGCGTTTAGCCGGACCGGGCCAAAGTCGACCTGGGCGCTGTTCACTCGATGCTCTAGCGGCGCTGCCTGAATCAGCTGATTCAGCGAGAAGGTTTTGAGGCCGTTGAGTAAATGGGCCAGATTGCGGTAGGCGTCAATTTCCAGGCCGCTGGCGGTTGAGCCTAGCCGCTGAGCTCCCATATACTCTGGCAGCTGTAGGAAGTTGGTGGGCAGCGGCCAGGTGAAGCGCAGGTTAAAGTCTTCGGGCGGCTGGTTCGGATCGAGCAAAAAGTCGCGGTCGGTGAAGAAACGGCGCAGGTCGCTAACGATCTCACCCACTTCGGCCAGGTTCAGGCTGGGCTCTGGGAACTGAGCGTGGGTCTCAAAGTTGATGCCCTCTAGGCCGAGGTATTCAATGCCAATCTCGTCATAGAACAGCGGAATTGGGATGGGAATGCCGGTCTGGTAGACCACTAGCATGAACAGCTTATTCAAAATCAGCCGGCGATGCAGCTCGCGCGGGTCAGGCAGCGGCAGCGCGTCTGTCTCTGGCAGCAGCAGCGCTCCAGCTAGCGTCAACAGATCGAACTGGTCGAGCACTGCGTCGACCTCCAACAGGAACAGGCTACCGCCAGAGAAAGTACCAAACGAGAGGCTGCGCAGCTCAACCCCGTTCAGCGATGGTATTGGCACTGGTACTGGCGTGAAGGTAGGATAGAGCAGCCGCACTGGCGGGTCGCCCTCGTTGACGCCGGCCGTGATGCGGACTTCGCCGCTGGGCGTGACAGCTATATCAAAGTGGAAGCTGTCAGGAATTTGAATGTTGAGATACTGGCGGAAGCTGTCAGGCAGCTGCTCTAAGCGATCGCCAATAGCGTTGAGCGCCTCGCCAACTTCATCGGGCAGCGCGCCGTCGCTGACGCCTTCGAGCAGCGCCACGATCTCCTCAGTCCGGAAGTTGTTCTGTGCGTCTAGCAGTGAGACTTCCTGCAGCGGCAGGCCGTCGGGCAGCAGATCGGCCGCACCGCTCAGCCCCACTGCGTTGAGCAGCAGCTTAGCCGGGGTCAGGGGCAGCGTTAGCGGTCTGACCACCTCGAAGCCGCCGCTGGCGCGGAAGCTGGACTGCGCTGCGTCGTAGCTAAAGATTGGGGCTCTAAATTTGACTTCGCCAAAGGCATTGAAGTCGAGATACCAGAAACTCTCGCCGTTTTCTTCGACTAGCCGTACGGCGTTGAGGAAGGTGCTGCGGGGGATAACGCGAATGCCGCCGGTCGCGTCAATCGCCAGCTCTAGCTCAACCGTCGTGTTTTCAGGATCGGCTGGGTTGAAGGTGTTGAAAAAGTCAATCGCTGGAGTGCCGTCATCGCTAACGCCAAAGAGATTGTTCAAATTCTCTGGTAGACCGACGCCAATTCGCGCCGATAGCAGGATCTCTTGGCCTAGCTGAATGCTCAGGTCGCTCAGGTCAATTCGCGCTGCGCCTAGGGGAATGCGCAAGTCTTCAATTTCAATATCTGGGATGTCATAGTCAAACGGGGCCAGCACCCGATCGGCGGTGAGCCGCACGGCTTCGTTTGTGGCTCGGAAGGTGGCATTGATTTGCTCTGGCAGCCGTGCCTGTACCTCCGGGTGCCAGCCTTGAAACGCTAGCGCTGCGGCAGCTTCAAACATCCAGCTGGTGCCGGGCGCAGTGGGCAGCTGGCGACGCACAAAGGCGATCTCACCAAAGGCTAGCGTCATGCTCGCACTGCCCGAGGGCGGTAGTGGCAGCGTCACATCGGCCTGCTCGGGCATGAATACCAGGCTGCTGTCTGTGGCGGTGCGCTGCAGCGTCAGCAGTCCCGCAAAGTCAAACACACCCTCGACAGCGATGCGCCCGCTGGCCGCCAAGCTCCAGTCAGCGGCAGCTGCTGGCTCACCGGCAGCTGCGGTTGGGCGCATATAGGCTAACGTCAGCCCAGTAACGCCAAGGCTGCCGCTGCCGCCAAGATTAATCAGCTCTCGTAGATCCTCAGCCGCCGCGTCAAACATCAGCGATCGCATCTCAGCCGCCTGCTCATAGCTGGCCGACAGCATAAACAGCTGATCAAAGACTGCGGCCGTCAGGCTACCGGCAGCAGTCCAGTCTGAGCCGGCTAGCTCAAAGCTGAGGTCAAAGCCGCCCAGGGTCAGGTCGGGCACAATTTCAACGGTATTGTCGCCGCTGATTTCCAGGGTCGCGTTGAGCAGCGGTTCGGGGCTATCGTCGGTGACCACCCGGGCGATCGCAATCGACGCTTGGCTAATCGTCAGGCCGCCGCCGCTGGCCGGAAAGGCGAGAGCACTGGCGGTTTCTGCCCTCAGCGAGAACTCACCCGAGCTGGGAAAGAGTTGCGCATGGATATTCGCGAAGGCCAGGTTGGGTACCTCTTCTGGAATAGAAACGCCTTCTAGGAAGAGCGGTGCTATCGCCAGCAGATCCAGCTCGGCAATCTGCCAGTCGAGCTGATAGCGGCCATCGATGCGGCCAATGCCGATTGTCGTCTCTAGGCGGGTTGAACCTGCCTGGATGCTGCCGCCAAACGTGCCGGTGACGGCGCTGCCGCGACCCACCACCTGCAGCCCAATCTGCAAGTCAGCCACGGTGAGCCAAGCGGCACCGGGAAGCTGTCCAGCGGGCAGCGTCGCCGCAAAGTCAAAGGTGATCACATCCGCGTCTTCGGTGAAGGTGAACGTCACCCCGGCTTCTGGGCTGCCTAGCAGCGCTGCTTTGGCGGCTAGTGTCACGCTGTTATCTAAAGCGGTGACCGTGGCTTCGCGCAGCCTGAAGGCTTCAGTTTCAAGCAGGCTAAAGACATCACCGAGGGGGAAAGCGCTGACGGTTTCCGGCGTCAGTACCAGCTGACCGTCTTGTAAACCGGCTTGAAACAGGGTAGATATCTCGCGAACTGTCATTTCGCAACTCCTAATGTAGGTGAATAAAAGGGCTAGTCAAATCGCTAGCAAGACAGGTTTGAATTTGTCTTGAGAGGTCTACACCCGAGCCAAAGAAGCTTTCGGACTGGACTTTGAGGAGTTGCCAGAAGATGAGAAAAGAATGCTGAATCTGCTGCTTGTTTTCTATGCGCGCGCGGCGGCTTAACCCAGCTGCTAGAGTAACTGCAGTCAGGCTGTTTGCTAAGATTTCGTGCGATTGGCTGCAGGGCTCAAAACGGAGAAATATGCTCTGCTTTCTCAGGGTTTTCTCAGCCGGAATTCACAGCCTAATTATTTGAATCTAATCAAGTTTTTTAACTTTTTTTTCGCAGCAAAGCCGCAGCAGTGATCGAGATCTCCGCTGCGCTGTGATAGGCTACTACATCAGCTAGCGGCGCCGCTGCCAGCCGACAGTACTAGGCACGATAGGAGCAGTACAGGGTGCTGGCCCCTTTGCCCTGCGAGGGCTATTGCACACCACTCTAGTAGAAGCCTGGGTCAAGCAGGTTTTGGTGCCTGAGTTGAAGCCAGGGCAGGTTGTGGTGATTGACAATGCCAGTTTTCACAAGTCGGCGACGATATTAGCGGCTAGCATTAGATCTCTGCCTGCGCCAATTTGCCAGCGATGATTAATACCGCCTGAGCCTGCTGTCAAGTAGTTAACAAAGGCGGTTTTGGCGTGATCGCTAATAGCTGACTGTGCTCAGGCACAATAGCACTGAGACTTCCTACGCCTAAACTAATTGCATCTGCCGTCATTGCGTAGGGGGCCAAGTCCAAGCCGGCAGCCTAGGAGCGGCTCAATAATCGTTACATTGGCAACAGTCCGGCTTCTGTGACTGTGGATAAAATAGCCCGATAGTTAATTTTTAATAAACATTTAACGGACTAGGCGGGCGCTATGACCTTCTCAATTGTGGCTTGGGACGCGGTAACAGGGATGACGGGCGTGGCGGTAGCTACGAAGCACCTGGCAGTGGGGGCGCTGGTGCCGCATGCGCGCTCGGGGATAGGCGCGATCGCAACGCAGGCGCAGACCAATCCGCTGCTGGGCATTCGCGGCCTGCAGCTATTAGAGTCCGATCCGCAGGAGGCGGCCTCAGCTGAGTTTGTGCTGCAGCGGCTGCTGTTAGATGATCCTGACCGCGAGCAGCGACAGCTGCATCTAGTAGATCGCAGCGGGCAGACGGCCGCCTGGACTGGTAAAGACTGCGTAGGCTGGGCCGGGCATCTGACGTTTTCTCACTTCTCGGTCGCCGGGAACATGCTGGTGAATCAGGCGCCCCTGCAGGCTATGGCTGAAGCTTACGAGCAGGCAGCTCCAGCGCCTTTTTGCGAACGGCTGCTGCGGGCGCTGGCTGCGGGTGATACCGCTGGTGGCGACAAGCGCGGTCGACAGTCAGCAGCGCTCTATGTGATGGCCGCCGACCCCTATCCTCATCTCGATCTGCGCGTCGATCACCACGAGCAGCCGATTGATACCCTGCAGCTGCTGTATGCAGAGTCTTGCAAAGCCTACTATCGGTCATTTCGGCAGTCGATGCCGTCTAAGCGGCTGAGTGAGTCTCAGGTCTTGGCGCTGCCGGCTTAGCGCAGCTCGACCATCTAGCCTGCAGGCGCGTCGGATGATGAAATCCGACAAGCGATCGCAGCAGGGGTGCTCTCTACGGCACTCAATATGTGTTAGATTAGGAACCCAGCGGGCGATTAGCACAGTGGTAGCGCGCTTCCTTCACACGGAAGAGGTCACTGGTTCGAACCCAGTATCGCCCATCCTTGCCTGAGACTGTTTGAGACTTTTATTGCGGTCAAGACTTAGCGCCCAAAAGCGTCTAAGCTAAAAAAGGTTATCGCGATAGATGCACTGTGACGAATAAAACAAAAACAACGGAGCAGCTAGTCGACAGAGCTAGGCTTATTCTATCTTTCAGAATGGCAGGCTACTCTTGGGGTGACATCCGACAGGAGCTTGGTATCTCAAAGCAGCGGTGCCATCAGATCTTGCTGAAGGCCGGCATGCAGGACGCTATGCGAGAAGCGACTATCAAAGGCAAGATAGTCAGAGCCCATAGCAAATTTCAACCCGGCGATAGGATTGGCAATCGAGTAATCTTAGGGTTAGCGAGCGTAGAGCCAGAGCTGTGGTGGACTCGATGTAAGTGCGGTATCGAGCAAGAGCTGGGTCGAGACAAGCTGGCAGCTACCACAGAATGCTTTGATTGCTCGGTCAAGGCTAGGCAGACTGACTACAGCGGAGAGATTCACAACTGGTGGAGGGTCATTGAGCCTGCCCCTCGACGCAAAGGTAAAAGCCCTGGCTTCTACTGGCGCTGTGAATGTCTGGGCTGCGGCAAGGTTTACGAAAGACAGATCAGTCACGTGCGCCTGGGGCGAACTCGCTCCTGTGTGCACTGTAAAGGCAAGTTTGAAAGCTGACAGCGCTGGCTGGTCCCCTACTTGGCTGGTCCCCTATTTAACATAGGGGACCAAGCGAGGCTAGCTGGTCTTCACAGCGGCTGAGGACATGCTGTAGGTACCCCCCCGACCGCGATGCCAGTCACCATCGCGCGCGCCAGCTGACAAAATGTTGGAAATCCGATTGCGCGCTTTGAGGAACTGCGCTTTGGGCATGTCCTCTACAAACAGCACTGACATCACATCGGCAATCTTGAAGCTATCCTCTGCCTGAGACTTTAAAACGCTGGCGACCGTCTCCGGCAGCGGCTGTTGACGATAGTCGTCGAACAGGTAGCGCTGCCACTGGGCTGCTCGACCGTCAACTCTTTTAGCTTTGCCCGACTTACGCGTCTTTTTGGTAGCCGATTTAGTAGCCGACTGGCTCGATTTAGCGCTAGTTGGAGCCGGTGCAGCGTCAGCTTCGGGCGTATCCTCTGAAGTATCATCGGGTGCTTGAGAGTCAGCTGTTGAAGTTTCAACAACCTCTTCGCGCGCTTCTACCGCATCGGGCGCAGCTATCTCAGCTGCGGATTCGTCGCTATCTGCCGATTCGCTGAACATACCGATGACGGTTTGTACGCCTTTACGTTTTTCTTGAATCTCGGCTAGCTGCTGGGCTAAAGCTGCCTCTTGCTCAGACAAAAGGGCTTCAGCTTGTTCAAGCTGAGAAAGCACAGCTACGGTCATATTGGAATTTCCTCGGTGGGTGTCGTTCGATAGTTGCATCTAGTTTGCTCAGTCAAAGTATGTTGCGACTGATGTTGCTACTTTAACCAAAAAAGTGTAAACCTTATCAAGCATAGCATTTTCAAGCGTTTTCATATATCTGTCACTAGGTTGAACAGCGTTTGTCTGAGCGTTAAAACTGCTGTTCGAGCCGGGCCGATGACGCAGTATGATGTGCAAGATGAGGTACGAGATGAATACGATTTTATTTTAAAACTGGGAGAATAATGATGTCAGAAAAAAAATTTAGTCCGGCTGAGCGCGCTTTTCTGGAAAAGGTGATGCAAAAAGCAAGCCTGCCGGATATTTACGATGCCCGGGATATTACAATTGTTGTCTTTCGAGCCCTGCGGGATTTGATGACGACGGAGGCTTCTGACCGCACCGGAGAGACTTTTAGCGATGAAAGGATTGCGCAGCTCTGGAAGGACGATAATCCAATCGTATCGGCGCTTTCGAAGCTGCGACCGCCTTTAAAGGTGAATACAGAGACGTTTCTGCGCCGAGTTCGTCAGGAAGGCGGCGTGCCTAAAAACGTCTCGGCAGAATCTGCCGTCGTGGCTGTTTTCTCAACGGTGCGGGACGAGCTGCCGCCTGAGCGGGTTAAGGAAATTTCGAGCTTTTTACCAGACGGTCTCAGGGTGATGTGGGAGCAGGTTTAGGACTCTGTCTGGGCTGCGGTCGTTGGGTCCGCAGTCAGCCGCTGCTGTTTGAGATATAGCAGCAGCGCGCCGGCTAGGCCGGTGCTAGACACTAAGGCGAGCCAAAGGTTAGCGCCTGCTGGCTGATCGAGCGCCCAGCCACCCAGGGCCGGTCCAACTAGAAAGCCCAAAGCCCAGCATTCAGACTCCAGCGAAAAGTAGATGCCGCGCCGATCGAGCGGGGCCATTTCACCGACGAGCGCGCTGGTTGAGGGGCCGTATAGAACTTCGGCGATCGCAATCAGTGAGAAGGCGAACAGCGCTGGCGCGATCGCGGCCGTGGGCACGGTGCCGGTCAGCCAGATAAACAGCAGCCCCCCGGCCCACAGCGTCAGCGCCATCAGCAGCGTTGAAATATGATCGATGCGCTTAACCCAGCGCGTGATGGGCAGCTGACCGATGATTTTTAACAACGCATGCCAAAAAAAGAGGCCGCTAATCAGCCGCTCAGAAAAGCCGGCTGCGGCATTGCCGCCTGGCACAAAGTTGGCCAGGTACAGCGGCAGCGTGCTGCTCAGCTGAGCGCCGTAGAGGGCAAAAAAGGTATTGGCAACTAAGAATAGAACAAACGGTCGATGGGTAAGGGTCTGCAGCCAGCCTTGGGCTAGCTTCAGCGGCGTCATGCGGGCCTGGCGGGTTTCTGCGATCGCAACATAGATCACCCCGCCGAAGATCAAATAGATTAGCCCCTTGGTCAAAAATAAAGCGCGATAGCTGCCAGCCATCGCAATGTACTGTCCAGCCAGCAGCGCGCCGAGTCCCAATCCCAAGTTGTTTGACAGCTGCGTGAGGGCAAAGGCATCGGCGCGGTTTTCCGGCGTGGTCAGATCGGCGGTAACCGCCAGCGTTGCCGGCCAGTACAGACTCAGGCCCAGCCCCAGCAGCAGGTTGCCGCTCACAAGCAGTGTGAACGTATCGGCAAACGCCAGACAGGCGCAGGCCACGGCTGAGAACACCGCTGCGAGCAGCAGCGTACCCCGTCGCCCCAGCCGCGAATCAATCAGATTGCCTGCCAAAAAGCGGCCAGCCAGCCCAGACAGGCCCGAACTGCTCAGAGCTAGCCCAACCTGCGTGGATGAAAAGCCAAGCTGGTTGACAAAAAAGATAGACGCATAGACTAGCGTAAAGCCCTGACCGATAAACAGCAGCAGCTGACCGGCGGCTAGAATCCAGACTTCGCGTCGCAGCGTTGGCAGCCAGGCAGCGACTCGGTCAATTAGGCTGTTGAGTAACTGAGCAGGTTGCCCCATAGCGTTTGCAAAATCCTATTTTCAACGACTATTACGACAAATCAATATATAGCAATGACTAATATTAAGTATCTTTCATCGCGCATCGCTACAGGAAACATCTGAGTCTGGCGGGCGTCTATTGCGTACAGTATGGTGCCTACCCGCGATTATGCATACTTGACATAGCGAGCTTTGGGTGGAATCGGCTATGTGTTTGCTACGCCATTGCCCTAGCTTGACTGGCTTGACCGTCCTGACTTAACTGCTTCCTGTTGAAACCTTCAGAATAAAAAATGCTTACTGGCGCAGTACCCTCTCTTCAACCGCGATCGCGCGCGCGTCATTTACTGCGGTTAGGCCTATGGGCTAGCTTGCTCAGTTTGCCTGCTGCGCTACTCGCCGCGCTACCGGCACAGGCGGTTAGCTTTCGCTTTGTTTATGGACCCAATACGCCCCTTGAGCAGATGATTGGCTTTGAGATAGCCGGCAATATCTGGTCTAGTTACCTCAAAAATGAGGTCACACTGAATATCTATGTTGAGACTACCAGTACGCTGCCAGACGGTGTTGTGGGTGGTGCCCTACCGGGGATAGAGGCTGAGTATAACTACAAAGATCTTGTCAATGCCTTTCAAGATAGCGTCGCTTCGCAAGCCGATGCTTCTGCCTACGGTAGTTTGCCAATCAAAAATTTTGCGTTTGAGTTTCGAAGCAACAGCAAGAATGCACTAATTAAGAAAGTCAAGAAAATTAATTTCACCCGAGCTAATGCCAAAGCGCTAGGAATTATTGAGTCTGGGAGAAATAAGAACGACAAGAAAGATAAGAAAGTTGAAAAGCTAGACGGTGTAATCTTAATGAGCGATCTCTCAAACATGTCGCTCAGCTGGAACTACGCCCTTACCGGCAGCCTCTCTGCCCGTCAGCTAGACTTCGGTGCAGTGGCGCTGCATGAGCTAGGGCATACGCTAGGCTTCATCAGCGGCGTAGACGATCCAGGCTTCATCAGCATGGTGATCGAGCAGCAGGCAAAGCGGAAAGCGATCAAAGGAGACAAGATGAAGTTCTCAACAATTCTTGATCTATTTCGCTATTCGCCCAGCAGCGCAGCGAACGGTATTCCTGATTTAACGTTTAGCCGCGAAGAGAAATATTTTTCCGTAGATGGGGGCAAAACCAACCTCGGCGCGTTTTCGCTAGGTGCTGAGCTAGAAGACTTTCAAGCTAGCCACTGGCGAGATCAGTCAGATACGCTAGGCATGATGGCTCCCTTACTTAGACCAGGCCAGCGCGAACAGATTACTAATCTCGATCTGATAGCTTTTGACGTCTTAGGCTGGACGGTAGGCCCAGCCGCCGATAGCCTCAACAGCGCACAGCTAGAACAGCAGGCCCGCAGCCGCCTAGCCCAGTCGCTCGGCGTGAGCCCGGACTGGCTAACCGCAAACGCGATCGCGGCAGCAACTCGCCTGCAGGAGAATCGAGACAAACAGATTGAAAAAATGATCAAAGATAGCAAGCGCTACGATCGCCGCCGCAGCAGTCGTACTCGCTATCTGCAGGAATCTTGGCGTTCAATCTACGCTCAAGAGGCCTATCTGTCTAGCGTGACGCTGTCGGAGCCAGCAGTGGCTGAGCCTGTTCCTGAACCGGGTACCACCGCTGCCTGGATCAGTGTGGGGCTGCTGGGTCTAGGCATCAAGCAGGGTCGCGGTAGAATCAAGTTGTCTGCCTAATTGGTGATTGTTCCCTATGTTACTTAGATGCCTGGGCCGGTGCGCTCAGCAGTTAGGCCGAGCAGCGGCTGAGCCTCGATGTGTGCGGCTAGGGTTTGGCAGCCTTAGCGGCTGGCTGCTGCTGTCAGTCAGCAGTGCTGCCCAGGTCGCGACCAGCGTTCAGCCAGATAGCACTCTACCAACCGTTTCTGCAGTTAGCGGTGCTGGTACTGTGACTGTAACCGGCGGTACCGTTGACCGCAGCGGCAATCTGTTTCATAGCTTTGAACAGCTTTCAATTGGTTCAGGCGACCGAGTTTTATTCGAGCTTGGCGCTCAGGTCAGCGACATTCAAACCATTATTACTCGGGTGACTGGGGTAATGCCCTCGGCACTGGCCGGTACGCTAGCGGCTGAGGGCAGCGCCGACTTCTTTTTAATTAACCCTAACGGCATCGTTGTGGGTCCGGCCGCAGCGCTAGAGCTTGGCGGCTCATTTATTGCCAGCACGGCTGAAAGCGTTGTTTTTCCGCAGCTGTCGTTCAGTGCCGTAGCGCCTAGCGTGCCCAGCAGCTTGCCGCGTCTGACGCTCAGCATGCCTATTGGTCTGCAGTATGGGACGGCCCCGAGCGGCATCAGCGTGACCGGCCCTGGTCACGGGCTGTTCATTGATCCGATCTCGTTTGAGCTTGTGCAGGCTTTTCGACCGGCGGGGCTGGCCGTTGAAACAGGGCAGACGCTGGCACTAGCTGGCGGCGAGGTAAGCCTGAGCGGTGGTAACTTAACCGCGCCTGAAGGCCGGATTCTGCTCGGTGGACGCTCACAGCCGGGCCAGGTGGGCCTAGTGGCGACGCAGCCTGGCTGGCAGCTGGTCTATCCAGAGGCTGCTGAACTTAGCGATATTCGGCTGACGGCGGCTGCTTCGGCAGACGTCAGCGGCAGCGGCGGCGGCGAGCTGCAGCTGCGGGGGCGGCAGATTCAGCTGAGCGATGGCGCTGCGCTCCTGTCGAATACGCTGGGAATGGCAGAGGGGCAATCTATTCAGCTGCGAGCTACAGACGCGATCGCGGCTATTGGTAGCGACATTGACCCAGTGACGCAGCTGGCGCTGTTTCCCAGTGGCGTATTTGCCGAGGTGGCAGCCGGCGCGACTGGGGCCGGCAGCGAAATTCTGATTGAGACCGCTGACTTACAGCTGCGCTCTGGCGGGCAGCTCTCGACGACTACCTTTGGCGATGGTAGTGCAGGCCGGATTGCAGCAGCGACCGAGCGGATTGAGATCGTCGGACAGTCGCCCGACGAATTTTTCTTTAGCGGCATCTTTGGCTTTGCCGATTTGTTTGCTCGCGGGGATGGCGGCGATCTACAGCTGCAAACACAGAGGCTGCTACTCGACAAGCAAGCAGAAATTTCAACCAATACGTTTGGCAAGGGTCAGGCCGGCAGTTTGCGCCTACAGGCAGAGGAGATTTTGCTCTTGGGTGAGTCTGGCCTGTTTGCCAACACTGACTTTGATGCGATCGCAGACGGTGGCGATCTGATGCTGGAGACCGGACGGCTACGGCTGGAAGACGGGAGCCAAATTGGTACCAGCACATTTGGCGTTGGCAATGCCGGTCGGCTGCAGGTAAGCGCTCAGCGGATTGAGCTGAGCGGTGGCTCCGACTTTTCTCCCAGCGGCCTCTTTGCGGTTGCCGAGCTAGACTCAACCGGTCAGGGCGGGCAGCTGCATGTTCAGACACAGCAGCTGCGCATTCTCGATGGTGCGCAGATCGCCACCAGCACCTTAGGCAGCGGCAAGGCCGGCAACCTGACGGTCTTAGCCGAGACAGTAGAGCTCTCGGGCGGCAATCAGCGCGGCCGCAGCAGTCTGCTGGCGACGGCGCTGCTAGACACTGGCGATGGCGGTGACCTTAGCCTGGTGAGCAATCGGCTCAGTTTGCAAGATGGCGCTGTGATCAGCGTTAGCAATTTTCCTAGCGGAGAAGCTACCCTGCTAACGCCGGGCCAGGGTGCGGCCGGCAATCTGTCAATTAGGTCAGGGTCGGTGCAGCTCGATAACCAGGCCCGGCTCAGTGCCGAAACTGTGGCCGGCGCTCAGGGTAACGTCGCTCTGCAGACCGAGCTGCTGCTGCTGCGTCGCGGCAGCCAAATTACTACCAACGCGACCGGTACGGCCTCGGGCGGCAGCATTCTGATTGACGCCAGTCGCGGTTTTGTGGTGGCCATACCGACTGAGAATAGCGACATTACTGCCAACGCTGTGACCGGCGACGGCGGTCGGGTCGATATTCTCGCTCAAGGACTGCTAGGCATTGCCCCGCGTCCGGCGCTAACGCCGCTGAGCGATATTACCGCTAGCTCTGAGTTTGGCCTAGCTGGCGAAGTTGTGGTGATCACGCCAGAGGCAAATCCCGATGAGCGATTAGAGCAGCTGCCGAGCCTGCAGGCAATTCCTCAGCTGGCCCAGGGCTGTGCTGCGATCGCCGAGCGCGCCAGCCGGTTTGTGGTGTCGGGTCGCAGCGGTCTACGAGCAGCGCCAGCGCGTGCCCTCAGCAGTGCTGGCTTTTTAGACGATGTGCAGCTGCCGCAGGCTTGGACCAGTTTGGTGCCCTCAGTCGAGGCTCAGAGCTGGTATCGCGGCGAGGACGGCGTGGTTCGGCTTGCCGCCGTGGCTGAGGCTGGCCGGTGCCCTAGAGGAGCGCTGTGATTGCTGGCAGCTGGCGATTCTGGCGCAAACGGGCTGGCCTTTGGCTGCTAGCCGGCCTGGTTAGCAGCTGGCTGTTTGCTAGCGGCGTTGGCGCTTTTGCCCAGACCGAGCCAGTTACTCAGACGCTGCTACAGCAGGGCATTGAACGCTACGATCAAGGTCAGTTTACGGCGGCAATTGAAGCGTGGCAGCAGGCACAGACCGCCTTTGTACGGCAGGATAACCGGCTGGCGCAGGCCTATGTTTTGAATAATTTGGCTCAGGCGTATCAGCAGCTAGCGCAGTGGCCGGCGGCTGAGGCAGCGCTGGCTCAGAGCCAGGCGCAGCTAGATTCGCTAGCAGCTCTATCCGAGTCGGATGCTTGGGAAGTGCAAGCTAAGGTTCTCAATACTCAGGGTCAGCTGCAGTGGCGCGATGGCCAACCCGAACAGGCACTAGCCAGCTGGCAGCAGGCCGCTGACTACTATCAGCAGGCTGGGACCAGTGCCGGGGCCCTGATCGCTCAGCTCAACCAGGCCCAGGCCCTGCAAACGCTGGGGCTAAATCGGCGGGCGCTGCAGCTGCTGCAGCAGACCTATCAGGCGCTGCCGTCGGCGACCGGACCGCTGCGAGCAGCCGGCCTGCGGCAGCTAGGCATTGCCTATGCCCAGGTTGGGGCGCTGGCGCGATCGCAGCAGATACTAGAAGCCAGCCTGGCCCAGGCCGCCACGCCCGAAACCCAGCTGGCGCTGGGCAATACCGCCCGCGCTCGCAGCCATCGCGCCGCTGCGACCGGACAGCGTCAGACCGCCCTTGCCTATGGAGAGATGGCGCTACAGCACTATCAGAGAGCGGCCCAGTCTGATTCAGCGCTGCTGAGCGTGCAGGCTCGGCTCAACCAGCTCAGCTACCTGATTGAAACGGGTCGCCTAGCCGCTGCCGCTGACTGGCGCGCTCTGGCCACGCGCCTAGCCGCGCTGCCGGCAGGGCAGCCGGCGCTGTTTGCTCAGCTGAGCTATGCCCATAGCCTCACCTGTTTAGCCTGGCCTGTCGGCTGCGTTCGGCCCGAATGGAGCGATGGCTCAGCCATCCCGGCTGCGGCTGAGCGACCCACCGCTGCTCAAATTGCTCAGCTGCTGGCAGCTGCCCGCCAGCAGGCTCAGCAGCAGCAGGATATCGGCCTGGTCTCCAATGCGACCGGGCAGCTCGGGCATCTCTATGAGCTGACGCAGCAGTGGTCTGAGGCAGAAGCGCTGACGCAGCAAGCGCTGTGGCTGATTGAAGGGCAGCAGCTACCCGAGCTGGCCTATCGCTGGGAATGGCAGCTCGGGCGGATCTATCAGGCCACCAATCGCGGTGACGCGATCGCGGCCTACGAGCGCGCGCTGGGCGCTCTCAAGGAAGTGCGCGACAGCCTGCTGCAGGTCGATGCTCAGACTCAGTTTTCCTTTCGCGACTATGTTGAGCCGGTCTATCGCGAATTTTTAGAAGTTTTGCTCAGCCCGACCAGTCAGCAGCCGCTAGCGTCAGCGGTGCTGAAGCAGGCCATTCAGGTCTTAGACGCGCTACAGCTGACCGAGCTAGAAAACTTTTTGGGCTGCAATCTGGCCCGTCTGGTAAACATTAGCGAGACCAGCGTTGACCCCGCAGCCGTTAAGCTCTACCCCATCATTCTCTCAGAGCAGCTGCTGGTCATCTATGAGATTCCCGGTCAGCCGCTGGCCTACTACACCACTCAGGTGCCGCAGCCTCAGGTAGAAGCGCGACTGCGATCGCTGCGCCGCGATCTGACGCTGCCGGGCAAGACGCCGCAGGTGATAGCGCAGGCGGCAGAGGTCTACCATTGGCTGATAACTCCGCTCGAAGCCGTGCTAGCTGCGCAGCCGCAGATCGACACGCTGGTCTTTGTGCCAGACGGGCTGCTGCGCAACCTGCCGATGGGGATCCTCTACGATGGCGAACGCTACCTGATTGAAAAAGGCTATGCGATCGCGATCGCGCCGCAAATTGAGCTCTTTCAGCCCCGGGCCGCCGCGCGGCTGAATATCTTTCGCGGCGGGATTAGCCTGCCGCAGCAGATTCGCGGCGAGGTCTTTCCGCCGATTGAGCAGGTGCGCAAAGAGCTAGAGCAAATTCCGGCCGCCTTTACCAGCGCGCCGCCGCTGCTAGATGAGGCCTTCACGGAGGCGAATATTGAGCAGCGGCTGCAGAACGATGACGTTTCCGCCATCCATTGGAAAACCCACGGCGTTTTTAGCTCCGACCCTAGCAATACCTATCTAGTCGCCTACCAAGACAGCATCACTGCCAATGAGCTCAATGCTCTGCTGCAGCAGCTGGGGCAGCGCGATCCGCTAGAGCTGATGGTGCTGAGTGCCTGTGAGACGGCCCTGGGCGATCGGCGGGCGGTGCTGGGGCTAGCGGGCGTAGCGGTGCGGGCCGGCGCGCGCAGTACGCTCTCGACCCTATGGCGGGCTGACGACGATGCCAATACGCAGCTAATGACGCAGTTTTATCAGGCGCTGCTGCAGCCGGGCACCACCAAAGCCAAAGCGCTGCAGCAGGCGCAGCAGTGGCTTTTATCTGAGGCTGGCTACCCGGCTCCCTACTACTGGGGCACCTATGTGCTGGTCGGCAACTGGCGCTAGCTGAGCGGCACCAGCGGCGCAACTAGGTCAACTCGCCTGAGAATCTCGCGCCAGGCTTGCTGAGCGCTGCTGTCTTCGGGGTCGGTGAGCAGCCGCAGCGCGGTTTGATCTACCTCGTCGTACCAAAGCTCAGCCGGGCTGTCGTCTGGCTGAGCGATCGCGTCGGTCCGATAGATCCAGCCGTTGACCGACAGCACGGTCTCTTCCCCGGCGTCAGCCTGACAGGTTAAATTCAAATACCAGTGGTAGTCAGCCGCAGCGGCCAGCCCCACCGGCAGCGTCTCGGGTAGCTGCAGCCGCACAAAGCCCGGGGTCTGATCGAGGCTGATTGGCGCTGCGTAAACCTGCTCCTTTTCGTCGGCGCTGAGCAAAATAAATTCACCCGATTGAATCGCCTCTGGCCGATCGGGAATGTAGAACCAAAAGCTGGGGTAGGCCCGCTCGGTCATCACCGGATTGTCGATTGGCACCAGCGCCGTGAGCGCTTCGGTCGTGTCGCTGCAGGCCTGCTGGGCAGGATTGAGGCCCCCCCCGGGCCGCACCCGATTGGGGGGGAGGCGACGCGGTGGTGCCGGACGCGGTGCGCGCTGCTGACGGGCTGCAGGCCGAGCTTCGGCTAGATGCGCCTGAGGCGCTGCGATCGCGCCCGCAAGCAGTAGTCCGCCAGCGAATAGCGCCCCTCGAGCGATGGTTCTACAAGACATAGCGATTTCCTCTATAGCGATTTCCAACTGGGCGAGAACAGCACCCCGGAGCGCAGCGGACAGCTACTTTGACCCAGGCTGAGCAGACAGCTTTGACAGCGGCTTTGAGGACGATAGCCGAGGCCAGGCGCTCAGCCAGCCGGCCGCCAGCAGCAGGGAGAGCGCCGTCGGCACCCAGGGCAGCCACAGCCCTCGCGCTAGCGCCAGTAGACAGATCTGATAGAGGCTCAGCTGAGACAGCCCAATCACCACCCAGCCGTATTGGCCCAGGCGGCGGACGTAGACCATTCCGGCGCTGCTGCCGGCGGTCCAGCCTAAAATCCACAGCGCATCGCCCCACTGCCAGCTGCGCCACTGCGGCAGCGCCTGCAGCAGCGGTCGCTGATCGAGCACGCTGCTCACCAGCTGGCTGACCATGTGAGCGTGAATCCAAACGCCGGGCATGCTGCCGTAGGGCGTGTAGAAGTAGTCTCTTGAAACTGGCGCCGTGTAGCCAATCATCACCAGGTGGTCTTGAATTAGGTCGCGATCGAGCTCGCCCGCTAGCACCTGGCTGAGGGTAAGGCGCTGACCTGGCTGATTGGAGCGATAGTTGAGTAGAATCTGGCTGGTTTGCGCTTCTAGCGCCTGGTAGCCGACAAAGCGCTGAGGCAGCTCCTGCAGGCTGACTGCGCCAAACTGCCAGCGCTGCTCGGCGTTGACGTCTAGCGGAGAGACACCCTGCTGCCATAGATACTCAAACGCCAGCTGAAAGCTAAAGCTGTAGGGCGTAGTACAGCTTGAAGGCGACGGCTGCAGGCTAGTGTCGTAGGACAGCAGATGTCGCCGCACCACCTGATGCGACTGCGGTGTTTCAGCCGCTAGGTCGCGACGAACCACGGCCGTAGCCGGCGGCGCTGTCCCGTCAATTAGCAGGTCGCTGAAGCCTATCTGACTGGCGATCTGCGCTTTAGAAAAGCTAACCGGGGGCTCGTAGCTGCGATCGCTCGCGCCGTAGGCGCACACCATAAACAAGTTGGGGTGCGTCTCAAACTGCTGCATCAGTCGGTCGTAGCCGGGGCCTCGAGCCTGCGGTCGATGCAGATCCATGCCAATCGCTGCTGGCTGCAGCTGAGTCAGCCGTTCAACGGCAGCGGCTAGCGTCTGGTCCGGTAGCGGATAGCCGTACTGGCTGGTATCTTCCTGGCTGATTTCGATCACGATCAGGCGCGAGTCGATCGGTTCGACCGGGCGCTGCCGCATCAGCCGGTCGTAGGCGGCTAGCTCCAGCGGCTCCAGCAGCCCCAGCGCCCGCACTGCAATCACCAGCGCGCTCACGCCCACAGCCGCGATCGCGCCGGCCCAGTCGCTGGTGCGATCGCGCTGATGCAGGGCCCGATGCAGACAGAGATCGCGCCAGTACAGGGGCGGCGCTGCCGGATTTTGCCACACCACCGGCAGCCAGGTGGCACAGGGCAGCTCCCCTTCTACTCCCTCTAGCCGCTGCCGCGCCTCTCGCACCGCTAGATGAAAGGTTGCTCCCGCCGCAAAAGCGTTGAGGAAGTGCCTCAAAAACTGATGCGCTACCGGATCGGGCACCGGCTCTCGCATCACAATAATGTAGGGAATCTGCAAGTCTGATAGCTGCTGCGCTAACCCCAGCCCGTCGCAGGAATTAAAGATAGCAATTTTTAGCCCGTTGGCAATCGCCTGGGCCAGCGCATGCTTAAGCTGCGGTATGGTGAGGCTTTCTTGCTCGTTGAGGTAGATGCGGCCCTGGTCGCCGTCGGTCTGACTGTGGCCGGCAAAAAAGAACACATCCCAGCCTTGCGGCTGCCACAGCTGCTCATTGAGCAGCGGTCGAGAAGGCGACTCTAGCATCATCAGCTCGGCCTGGGGCAGCTGTCGCAAAAGCTCAAAATCTGCTTGAGTATCGATTGTTTGACTGTCGCCTAGCACCGCCAGTAGCCGGGCCCGCCTGGCTGCCGTATGCACCAGCGACGGCGCTCGCCAGGCTTCACCGCTGAGCGTGGCTTCTGCTTTGGGATAGTCTTCAAAGAAGCGCCACAGATGCCAGGGAAGCTTACGCAGCTGGCTATCCCAAGTTTCTAAGATGATCTGGATCTCATCGCGCCGGCCTAGCTCGGTGCGCAGCAGCAGCTCAATTGTGCAAAACTCGGCCGAGCGCAGCCAGGTATTGAGTTCCGTGGTGAGCTGCTGGCAGGCGGCTGTGAAGGCTTCATCCGAGTAGCGGCTGCCCTCCTGATGCAGCAGCTGAATCCGCAGCGCCTGGTTTTGATGGCGGGTCCGATAGAGCGACTGCCACTGCTGCTGTGCCGCCGCGATCGCAGGGGCTGCCGGCAGACTACTGGTGACTCGAATGGGATACTGATGGTTGGGCAAAAATAGCTCGGCAACGACGGCTTCAAACCCGCTGTAGAGACTTCCTTTGCCAAAATGCAGTACGACTTTCTTCATCGCTGCCAGTAGCCAGCATTAGTAGCCATCAAATCACGAACTGCTCAGTGTGAACTGCCCGATCGGCAGCGATTTCTAAGCTGAACGCTTCCTCAGCGGCACCGCGAAAATAGGGCAGCTGAATGAAGCTGTCCTGGGCCTGAGCCTCAATCTCAGCGAGCACGGTCGACTGTCCGTCTAATAGACGCAGCTGTAGGCCTGCCGGCAGCACCGTGGCCTGCCGAGGCGGCTGCACCTGCACGCAGATTTGGTAGGTTTGGTTCTCCATTTGACCCACTGCCACCAGTAGAGCAACGGTGACGCTCTCAGCAGCGTTCGCTAGTTTTATAGACTTGAATCGCTTAATTAAGGTTTCATCTCTAAGATAATAGGCGCTGCGCAGCCTCAGCACTGGCTGCACGGAATCTTCAAAAAGCAGCTCAACGGGCTGCCAGCTAGGCTCAAATCGATTGTGAAACCACTGTTGCAGCTGAACTACCTTGGTGGCCGGCGTCCCTAGCTCAATAATGGGACCGAGCGCCTGCGGAACCGATCGAGAAGCGGCCGCGCTGCTGCCACAGACTTGAGCAATAAACTGATGCATCACATAGGCTTTAATCAGCGGCGGCAGAAATAACAAAAAGCCCTCTGATGCTCGGGAGGACTCTAGCATGGTCTCTAGCAGCGATCGCTGAATCAGCGACTCTAGCGTCTCTAACATCTCTGTTGTATTGACCACCAGCGGAATTTCGGCCTGCAGCGTGGCTAAAGAGACTGGCTCACGCCGGCCGGCTAGCCAAAACAGAATGTCTCTTTCTAATGAGGAAACGCCCTCAAAAGCCGGCTGCAGCAGCAGATTAATATCGCCAAAGATAAAAGACTGCTGTGCTAAAAAAGCCGCGACGCTGCCATTAAACAGCTCGCGAATCATCTGCGAGGCAATTCTGAGCGCTGCCGGATTGCCCTGATAGCTGTGAATCAGCGTCTCCCAGTGTGGGCGATCGCACAGCTGTTCTGCTTCTAGAACAGCTGCCGCAGCGGCTGCCGATAGCCCTTTGAGCGGCAGCGTTTTAACCAGAGGATTGCGACCGCTCAAGCGCAGGAGCTCTGGCGGATTTTCTAGCCCAGTCATGACTAAACAGCTCTGATGAGGCCGCTCTCCGAGCCGCAGCAGCAGCTGAGCATAGTTTGCATACTCTGCTTGATACCGGCCTTCTTTGCCCGGCTGCAGAATCGACTCGACCGCATCAAAGACAATCAGATAGGCCCGCTGGCTTAGGGCGGTGGCTACTGAATCTTGCAGCTCGGACTGGCTGGCCGCTGACTCACTCGCGGGCTGATTCGTCAGCTGTTCGACCAGCTGCTGCAGCGGTGGGACGCTGGCATACCAGATCACCTGCTCGAACTGAGCACTAACGCGCTGAACCAGGCGCTGCGCTAGGACAGTCTTACCCATGCCGCTGAGGCCATAGATGCTGAGCAATCGACAGCGCTGCTGTATCCACTGCTCCAGCGTTGCCAGCTCTTCTGCATAGCCAGCCGCTTCGCCTGCCGGACCTGGAACGGCGGCTGTAAGCTCAGATAGCGGTATCTCGCTGCCTAACACTGAGCGGAAATTAGTCTTACCTACCGAGGTGCCGAGCGCGTCTGATAGAAATTTCCAGAGCTTAGGCGCGACATCGCGCATCAGATAGTTGGTGCTGTAGTCAGAAGTCGCCGCAATTTGCTCGTAGGTCAGCCCCTGCCAGGCTCCTTCTAGAATTGCCTGTTCAGGGCTTCTCAGCGAACGCCCAAGGTGGGAGAGAACTATTTTATCGACCCGCTCAAGCGCTTCTCCGAAATCCACAGTACCTACGACCTAACGTGAGACCTAATGCGACTTTAAAGTGCAGCCTTAAAACTTAATACGACCTCAAACCATTTGCAAGACCAGCAGCGCTATCTTTATTAACCATAGATTTAATCATAGGCCACACTTAGAAAGCCGGTCATGACGCGTCCTCGCTTGGCCGGTTGAGCTGCTCGGCCGCAAAAGTATTAACCAGCTCAACCAGCGCTTGATAGTCTTGCGCAATCTGAGTGATGGTTTCCTGCAGCAGAATCAAAGACTGAATATTATTGCCGAGGCGATCTTGCAGTAGATGAGATTGTTGCACAAAGTCTTCGGGGGTCATGTCGATATGGCTTGGAAGGGGTTTGAATCACTAGTTCACTATGTTGAGCAGACTGATCATAAGGGGGTCAGTCGCAGATAAGCAAACACTTAAGGCCTATCAGATGGATTAGCATCCTTCTGAGCACCTGCCAAGATGGGCAAGCACCATCAGTTCACTGTGTCGGTTCAGTGTGAGAGAGTTAGGAGAGGCTGTTTAAGTGCTATTGTCTTAACCTTAGCTCGCTTACGAAACACTATACCGTGTAAACCATAACATTTGGCTAGTTTACAGTTTTTTCATACGCAGACTGCCTATAAAGTATGCATACAACTTCAAGCATTGTATGGTTAAATTAGATCTAGCCAGTAAATCTAGCCAGAAGCAGCACCGTGTCGTCAGCCACTCGTCAAGCCCGGCAGCATTCCCCAAACCTCTGACGGCCAAATTCGCCGTTCTCAAAATTGGCAGGTTGAGCGAAGCCGAAACCGGGTTAATTGGGTTTGTTAACTCATATATTTAGAAAATTCTCTTTCTTTAGACGCTTTTTACGATGAAGAGGTTAATAGACAGCTAAAGTCTTACGCTGAGCGCCAGTCTGATATCGCTTCAAATAGAATTTGATGGCTACGTCGATAGATAACGACGCCTAGCTAGCCTATCTTCTGCCATTGTCAGCCTAACTCTCAGCAGGGTAGGGAATTCTTATGAGTAGCAATCAAGTTGCCCTGAGCGGGGCTATTCGGTGGACAGATGTTTTAGGCAATACCCATCCAGTCCGGGAAGCCACAGTCGAAATTCGCGATCGGCATGATGGCGCAGACACGCTAGTATCAACCGTCCGAACGGATCAAGCGGGACGCTACACAGCCGTTTTTGATAACACAGACAGCAGCGGCGACGGCAGCAGACGCGACATTTTCATCAGAGCTATAGCCGACGGACAGACCTATTCAGTTGAAAATTCAGAAGGTACGGTTTATTCCTTCGATAGTGCAACACTTTCTAACCTATCAGACGGTCAGCATGTTCTGGATCTAGCAATA
>JAAHIA010000220.1 GCA_010671975.1 Leptolyngbya sp. SIO4C1
TGATATTTTATTGAGCACAGCGCAGCAGGATATCTTAATTGGCTATGCTGGAGCCGACAGGTTTACCGTGGGTGGACAGGGCGTGCATGATATCGCATATGCCGACATCATTGTTGACTTCGATGCAGTTTCAGGCGATCGAATTCAGCTACAGCCAGATGTGGCGCTCAGCAATTTAGTATTGGATGCGGTCGATCTCAACACCGATGGCATTGCAGACAGCACCGCTATTTTACGTCAGACCACCCGCGAAATTTTAGCCGTTGTTCAAAATACGGTCGACGCAGCCGGCAACACGCTGCTGTCTTTGGATCAGTTTATTTAGTTTGTATCATGCTCAACTTCTCAGGCGTAGCGGTTGAACCTGACGCAGTCATTTCTTTTCTTAAAAAAGAGCTACAGCTGCGAGGGCTCTGTCGCCAGCTGCTTACACAAGAGTTGATTAGGACCGAAGCCAAAGCTCGCGGCCTCACCGTCAGCAGCGAAGAAATTCAGGCCGAAGCAGACCAGTTTCGACTGCAGAGAAAGCTAGAGAGCGCCGATGCCACCTTTGTCTGGCTAGAGGAGCAGATGCTATCGCCAGAAGAATGGGAAGCGGGTATCTGCGACCGACTGCTGGCCAAAAAGCTAGCAGAGACAATGTTTGAGCCAGAAATCGTCGCCTTTTTCATTCAAAATCGGCTGGACTACGATCAGGTTGTCCTCTATCGGCTGCGCGTGGCTGAAGCGCCGCTAGCGCAGGAGCTGTTCTATCAAATTTCAGAGGCCGAAACGAGCTTCTACGAAGCCGCCCATCGCTACGATCAGGATGAACGAAGGCGACTGCGATGCGGCTATGAAGGCACGCTCTTTCGCTGGAGCCTAAAGCCGCAGCTAGCGGCTCAGGTATTCGGCAGTCAGCCCCAGACAGTGATTGGGCCTTTGCCAGCTGAGTCAGGATATGAGCTATTCATGGTAGAGCGCTTTATTCTATCTGAGCTCACATCAGACGTTCGAGAGAGAATTTTAGAGCGGCTTTTTCAGGAATGGCTCAACCGAGAGCTGACCTATCTCATTCATAAAGATGCGTGAAGTAGCCTAATCAGCTCACGATGGAGCAGCTAGCCTGGCGTCTTGAGGCGTCTAAAGCCGCAGCAGTCAACTAAAACTTATAAATTAAATCCTTCGCTAGCTAATTATTTGAAGGCTAATAAATCTAACTCAGAGCAGCCTGATTTCTGCTGCGTCATAACAAGATCAATTGAATTAATAGGCTTAAACCTGCTTTTATAAAGCTTTTCCAGAACGACTTGAATTTTTTATGCATACCTTATATAAAAGTACCTAGTCACTTTTATTAAGTCACTGCTGAAAAGCGTTGTACTCTATTTTCTAAATCCGGCAGCAGCAAGGCAGCGTGGCTTAATTAAATCAATAGGCTGTGCGAAAAACATGGATAAGCATCTCTGTTTAATATCACACCCCTTCTCTATCTTTTGCCTGATCAAATATCAATACTGGCGTAATAAAGGTTTGAAAGGGCGATTAAGGCCAAACAGATACTGAGCTTTTAGAGACTTTGATGTGACATAAGATACATGTCACAAAGCTTTACAAAATTTCTGTTTAGCCCTTGTTTTTAACAAGATATAGTGTCTGTAGACAGCTAATAGCCGTTAGCGGCCACTGAGAACTAGGCAACGCTAGAAACATTCAAAACAGCGAACCCAGCTTAAATTCACGTTAACCTACGGACACTATCTTGAGCTCTGGGGTAAACGTCACGGTTGGCTCAAAGCTAGCTGAGCAGCTGCCACATTGCTGCCAAACGACTACCGATCTCTTTACGATCTTTCTGTTGCAGTCAATAGAGCAGCTTTCGGCTAGAGACTTAGCCTCTTAGTGCGCCAGCTTGAGCAGATTTTCTACAGGCCGCTGTTGCGCAGACGCGCAGCAGTTAAAGCCACCAAAAGCACTTTAGACGTGCGCAACACCTAACTCGGATTCTGCAATTTGTTTATCTCTCGACTCGGTGAGCTGACAGATAAAACAGTATTTCACTAGCTTCTAGAACATTTGGTTACGGTGTGAACTAAGATTTAAGATGAATTCTGACGTGAGTATTCAGCCGCTATCTGCTGATACTGCTGTTGAACAGCGCTTGAGTAAGCTGCTGGGTCCAGCTGTAAGCACAGAGATAGTAGAGCAGCTAACCAGCGCTGCTCGGCTTCAGACCTATTCGCTGGGCCAAGAGATCTATCACCATTCGTGCGATCGCGCCGACTCGTCAGCTCAGCAGCTAACCTCAAGCAGCAGTCTGTGGCTGCTCTATCAGGGGCGAGTGCGGCTGCTGTGCCAGGCGCTAGAAGCCTCAGCGGCGCTAACCGTGCAGCTGCTATCTGAAGGCAAGAGCTTTGGCGCGGCTAGCCTGCTTGCACAGCCGCTTGCCTATCGCGCGATCGCAGCGAGCGAAGTACAGCTCTTAGAGATTCCAGCTGCGGCGCTCAGACCGCTTTTGAAACAGCATCCCGAGCTGCAGCAGCGGTGGCTAGAGGAGGCCGAGCAGCGCGATCGGCTGATCTTCTATCGCAGACTGCCTCTGTTTCAGACTTATAACAGTCAGCAGCTGCAGCAGTGGACCGCCTATTTGCAAACAGTCAAGATTCCGGCCGGGGCCAGCCTTGATGCCGCCGCCCCCGGTGAACTCGGTCGCTTCTGGCTGCGGCAGGGGCAGATTCAGACGCAGCGGCCAGACGGCCAGACGCCCGATCTAGGCGAAAGTTGGGGATATCCGCAGGCTACGCCTCGGGCCTGGTCTGCCAAAACTGAGCTGCTGGTCTATCAGCTGCCCCGAGCAGCCTGGGAAGCCTCGACAGAGCTGCTGCCCGCGCTCGCTGAGGCCAGCGCCGACGACTCACTTGATCAAGCCGCCCAGTCTAACCTGCTGAAGCTAGAGGACTACGCCAGCAGTGGGGCCGCGCCGCTGGCTCGCCAAAACGGCAAGATGGTGACCCAAACGGCCCAATCGCCCCCAAGCCCTGGCGTCGTCTTTCCTAAGCCCATCAATCGTCAGGTTCTAGACTGGCTCAGCCGCTATCCCTGGATAGAGCAGCAGAGTTCGTCCGACTGCGGGGCCGCCTGCCTAGCCATGATTACCCGCTACTGGGGCAAGCGCTTTCCCATTCACTTTCTGCGAGAGCGAGCCAACGTTGGGCGCTCGGGCGCATCGCTCAAAAGCTTAGCCAAAGCAGCCGAGAGTTTGGGCCTGCAGGCGCGGCCAGTGCGGGCCAGCCTGGGCAAGATGGCCGAGCAAAGAAATCCGTGGATTGCCCACTGGGAAGGTACTCACTTTGTTGTGGTCTATCAAATTCGCCGTCATCAGGTAGTGATTGCCGATCCGGCCATTGGCCGCAAAACCTACTCCTGGCAGGCCTTTAAATCAGCTTGGACCGGCTATGCGCTGCTGCTAGACCCCACCGAGCGCCTGCGCAATGTGGAAGCCAAGCAGGCCTCTTTAGGCCGCTACATTGGCGTTTTGAAAACCTACAAGGGGCTGATGCTGCAGATTATTGCAGTCTCTCTATTAATTCAAATTTTTGGCCTAATTTCGCCGCTGTTTACCCAAATCATTCTCGATCGGGTGGTGGTTCAAAAGAGTATGACCACGCTCAACGTGGTAGCGATTGGCCTGGTGCTGTTTGGCATCTGGGGAATTTGCCTCTCGTCGATGCGCCGGTACCTGCTGAGCTATTTCTCTAACCGGCTAGATCTCACCCTGATCAGCGGCTTTATCAGCCATACCGTCATCCTGCCGCTCAAGTTTTTTGAATCTCGGCGGGTGGGCGATATCATTACGCGCGTTCAAGAAAACCAAAAGATTCAGCGCTTTTTAATTGGTCAAATTGTTTTAGCCTGGCTAAATTTCTTAACCGGCTTTGTCTATCTTGGCCTCATGCTCTACTACAACTGGCAGCTGACGCTGCTGGTGTTGGGGCTGATTCCCCCCATTGTGCTGCTCACGCTGGGCTCGACCCCTTTTCTGCGGCGGCTGTCGCGCGAGCTGTTTAAAGAAGCCGCCGATCAAAATTCGGCGCTCGTAGAAATGATGAACGGCATCGCCACGGTCAAATCTACGGCGGCCGAGCGAGAGGTGCGCTGGCTTTGGGAAGATCGGCTAACGCGACAGATGAACGTGCGGTTCAAAGCACAGAAGTTTGGCATTGGGCTCGGGGCCGCCAACGGGCTAATCAACTCAATTGGCGGCGCGGTGCTGCTCTGGTTTGGCGCATCTCTGGTCATTCGCGACCAGCTCACCATTGGTCAGCTGGTTGCCTTCAACATGATGATGGGCCGAGTGATCAGCCCGGTGATCGCGCTGGCGAATCTATGGGACGAGCTGCAGGAGGTGCTGATCTCGGTTGAGCGCCTAAACGACGTCTTTGAAACTGCCCCAGAAGAATCTACGCAGCAGGCCCAGCTGATGCTGCCGCCCATTCAAGGCGAGGTGATCTTTGAAAATGTTACCTTCCGCTACAGCGAAGAGGAAGATCGTAACACATTACAAAATCTCTCATTTCGGGCTGAGAGGGGACAAACGATTGCTATTGTGGGTCGCAGCGGCTCGGGCAAGACGACGCTTGTGAAACTCTTGGAAGGGCTTTACCACCCTAACCAAGGCCGCATCCTGATTGACGGGCACGACATTCAGCATGTCTCGCCGCAGTCGCTGCGATCGCAGCTAGGCGTGGTGCCGCAAGAATGTTTTCTCTTCTCGGGTACCATCCTTGAGAATATTACGCTCTATCGACCTGAATTCACGTTAGAAGAAGTGGTTGAGGCGGCTAAGCTAGCCGAAGCTCACGCTTTCATCCAGGCCCTACCGCTGGGCTACAGCACCAAAGTAGGCGAGCGCGGTTCTACCCTCTCGGGCGGCCAGCGCCAGCGCATTGCCATTGCCCGCGCTCTGCTAGGCCAGCCGCGACTGCTGATCTTAGATGAAGCGACCAGCTCCTTAGACACCGAATCTGAGCATCGATTTCAGCAAAACCTGGCCCACATTAGCCGCGATCGCACCGCGTTTATCATTGCCCATCGTCTATCCACGGTGCGCAATGCCGATCAAATTTTAGTCTTAGACCAGGGCGTTTTAACCGAGCAAGGCACGCACGCCAGCCTGATTGAAGCTCAGGGGCTATATCACTATTTAGCCCAGCAGCAGCTTGACCTATAGCTTTCGAGCCTTTAGCACGTCTTTAACCAACGAGCTAACCATGACTTGAGCATGAGGATTCCATATGCCCCCTAACGCACAGCCTGTTCCAACCACCCGTCAGGAGCCGCCGCCCGACCAAATTGACAGCGCCATTCAGCCTAGCGCTATTCAGCCCAGTGATTCGCCGCCTGTATCCTCATCTGCGATCGCTAAACTGCCCGAGCGCTGGAGCGAGTCGCTGCAGTCGGTGCTCGATCAGCCGCCGTCGGCGCTGCCCAAATACCTGATCTTGGGCAGCAGCGGCTTTGCCATCGTCTTGGGCATCTGGGCCTGGTTTGGCACCTTGCAAGAAGTCAGCCGAGCCCAGGGTCGGCTCATGCCGCAGGGCAAAGTTTACAAGGTGCAGTCAGTCACCACCGGCGAGGTTGCAAGGCTGCTGGTTCAAGAAGGCGATCGCGTCGAGGCCGGACAGGTTGTCGCAGAGCTCGATCGGCGCATGGCTCAGGCCGAAGTCGAAAGGCTGCTGCAGACGCTAGACGCCTACCGACATCAGTACGCCCAAACTCAGATCTTGATTGATCGCACTCGCGTCGAAGCCAAAGCGCGACAGGCGATCGCAATGACCACGATTCAGTCGCAGCTGGCCGAAATTACTGAATCTCAGGCCAATGCTGAAACCAGTCGTCGTCTGCTACGGCAGCTCAATACGGATGTGAGCGCCTATCGCGGTCGCCTAGAGCGGCTATATTCGCTGCTCGATGAGGGCGCTATCTCAATGGAATATCTGTTTGAAGTAGAGCAGTCGCTGCGCGATCGAGAACGCGCGCTGACTGAAAATAAGGGCCGCCTGCAGCAGGTCTTAGCCCAAACAGAGCAGCTTCAGGCTGGTCTAGCCCAGAGGCAGGAAGAATTCCGGCGCGTTGGCCTAGAGGCAGAGCAGCAGCTGCAAAAGCTGACGATTGAGGCAGCCGATCTTAGCGCCAAAATCGAAGACACGGCAACGCTACTCGAAGCCGCCCAGGCGCAGCTTGACGAAAACTACCTCTATGCGCCCATCTCAGGCACCGTCTCATCGCGCCTAGTCGATAACACAGGAGAAGTCATTCAAATTGGGCAAACCGTTCTGGAAGTTGCCCCGGCCGATACGCCGCTGATCTTATCAGCGCTGCTGCCCAGCCGCGAAGCCGGCCTGGTCAGTCCGGGCATGCCGGTCCAAATGAAATTTGACGCCTTTCCCTATCAGAGCTACGGCATCGTTTCAGGAGAGGTTCTATCGGTTTCACCCGATGCCAAAACAGTTGAGCAGATCGGGCCAGCTTATGAAGTAGAAATTGCCTTAGAAAAAGATCATGTCATTCACGAACAAGAAGAAGTTGCGCTCAGAGCTGGACAAACCGCCAATGCAGAGATTGTGATTAAGCGCCGTCGCATTATCGATCTTCTGCTAGATCCCATTCGCCAGCTACAAAAAAATCAGGCCAGCCTATAGCCCAGGCAGGCTAATTTCAGCAGTTTAACTCTCTTTAAACACACGACAGACCGCTGTCAACTTTAAACCCTTTTTCAAACCCCTGTAGGGAACTTATTACCCATGCTAAGCAACATCAATGACCAATTTAACCCAGCTATTACCCAGGAGCAGCTTTCCGAAATCATTGAGGCTATCCTCAACGGCAAGTACTCTTGGGCCTGCGTCCTGATGCTGAAATCTGCTGGCTACAATCCACTGCACTATATTCCCTATCGCACCTTTAACCGTCTCATCAAAGCCAATAGCCTACCCCCGGCTTCACCCAGCGGGTCAGGGCAGCGCCTAAAGCAGCAGACGATGCAGGCCCAAATGGCCCAAACCGGAACGCAGCGCATTCGCGATCTCAACTATCTAGAGCCAGCCGCCAACCGCTGCGGCTCACCCCAGGGCGGCTACGGTGCGATCGCATGGCAAAACTGGCAGTCATTTTCAGAAACCTTTGACTGGCGAACGGCAACCTAATAGGAAACCGCCAGACAGCTAACGATAGAAGCCCGTAAATTCTTGGAGGAATTTGCGGGTTTTATTAATTCTTTATAGAAAAAAATCGGATTTTACGCCCTATTGACACAGTTTTATCATAGCTGGGCTAGCATAATTACTGAGAAGGAAAGGGTGTCTCTGCGCAGTGCGGCAGGATATGTGAGTCACTATCGGCCCCCGCTTTACCAATGTTCCCTGAACGCTTACCGTTCATAAAGGATTCAGATTTGTTATTGAGGTGACTTTATTCTCTTTAACCTTCTTTGAGTTAGTCATCTACCTGCTATCACGCTATCGCCTGCAAGCCGGCGCTGAACGGTGCCCTAAATGGCTGCTAGGTTAAACTGTCCTGAGTGCGTAATCTTGTGAGTCTCATCTGCCCTGCTGTTTAATTCTGTTCTTTTTCTGTTTTCACAGCGTGCTATCGCTGACAGAGCAAATCATTAGGGTCATCGCAGCAGCGTTGGTTCAGCTGCAAAGAGATGGCTGATTTCACGTAGCAGCCGTCAGTTCTGTTAGAACAAGGCTGCGGTGCCGTTTGGCTGTGCGCGATTGAGGGTCGCTCAGCGTCATAGCCCAAATGGCGAACACTATAGAACATATTTGGTAAGCTTTTATGAAAGTGATCAATCGCGCTGCGAGAACCGCAGCTCTGATGGCGGCTGGGCTGACTGGTGCCCTAGTCGGTGCTTTGCCCAGCGAAGCGGCTACGCTAGCGTCTTCTAGCGCCTCTTTTATCTTCACCAACTTCTCGCAGTCACCGACAGCAACCCAAACCGATACGCTGTCAGATTCACAGAGTATTGGCAGTACCGTCATCACCGATAGCGATGCCTCAGCTCTAGCAGCAACTATACCGTCGTTTGCACTCAATGATACCTTCGGCGAAGTGATTGGCAGCGGCACTCTCTATTCAGGCACAGCTGAAGCTGAAGCCGAAGTGATTGCTGAATTTGATTTAACCTCCAACTCTCTCTTTTCTTTCAATTTCACAGCCGTGCTAGAGCTGGTGACTAGCATCGATTTGCCTGGTCTTGAGCAAGCAGAAGCGCTAGGCGAGCTAGACTTTGCCTTGTTTGGCCGCA
>JAAHIA010000221.1 GCA_010671975.1 Leptolyngbya sp. SIO4C1
TGCCTTATCGCGCAATAGACCTAGACCGGCTGCGATCGCGTCAACTTCGACAATCTTGGTTTCTGGCGCAAACTGCACCGTCAGCTGATCGAGCAGATAGACGAAGGTTTGCGGGCTGGCTATCAGATGGTAGACATGACTGGCAAAGGCCACAGTCTCAGACTGGCGCGCCTGCTGTAGAGCCGCCTCAAGCTGCGTCGGGGCGATCTGCCATTCAATCAGCTGCCCCCTGGCGACCGGTCGCACCGAGCGAGGACGCAGCTGGGTGCGCAACGTCTCTAGCCGATCGGGATCGCTCAGCCGAGTTGTTAAGCGATCGCTGACTTTTTGCAGCTGCAGCTCCTCGCCGCCGCGCTGTAAAATAATTCCTTCTTGGCCGGGCAGGACGCCGCGATCGCGACTTTGCATGGTTGGCCTCACCCTGTTGACGCTTTAGCCATCTTATCGAGCCGAGCCACTTGTAGAACAGTCACACCTAGCCCGCCGGCGTGTAATCTGAAACTGGTAGTCTATTAAACACTTTAGTGTGAGGCATCATGGTTTCCCGCTCAAGCGTTTCGAGTTTTCGGTTAGGTTCATTTGGCGGCGCACTGGCTGCTTTGCTGGTGGCAGTTCCAGCGAACGCTCAGGCACCTGATAGCCCAGAGCCGTTGCTGCCAGCCGAAGCAGCGCCAGCCGAACTGCCGATTGAACCCGCAGCCGCCCCTGCAGAAACGGTGCCACCTGCAGCTGAGGATGAGGCAGCTGAGCCGAGTCAGCCCACGGGGAGTCTGCTTAGCGAAACCGAAGGGGCTCAGCTTATGGCCGAGGCCGAAGCCGCTATTTCTGCTCAAGACTATTCCGGCGCGCTTGATAAGCTCCAGGCAGCGCGCGAAAAGCTCAACCAGCTGTCTACTAACTATCAGCAGCTGGCCGAGCAGTTTGCCGGCATCGATACGCCTATCAGCTCCGATCTGCGTCAGCGAGCGCTAGAGTCAGCTCAAATGCGTGACCAGGCGACTTTTCAGCAGTCACTCGTCTACCGAGCCCAAAATCAGCCGGCGCTAGCGGTGCCCTTACTGGTGGAAATCCTCCAGAGCCAGAGTCCTACGCGCGACCTTGGGCAGCGTGCCTACCGACAGCTGTTTGAGCTAGGGTTTGTAGAAACGCCATTTCCTCGCGGTGCTGGAGCAGACACCGCTTCCTCAGCCACTCGACCCCTCGATCCCGAAGCCAGCCCGATCGGCATTGCGGCGGCTGAAGTCACTATCCAAACTGCCGACCAGGCTGCAAACGCTCAGAACTATACGCTGGCAGCTGAGCAGCTACAGTCGGCTCGTGAAAGCCTCAATCAGGTCTCTAGCTACTACCAGCAGCTATCGACCGTATTTACCGGCATTGACAATCGAGTGGCCAACAGCGTGCGGCAGCGCGCGGCGGAGGCTGCTCAGCTGCGCGACCAGGCTACCCTGAAGCAGGCGCAGGTCTATCGGGCTCAGAGTCAGGCTGATTTAGCCATTCCGCTACTGGTCGAAGTGATCAATAGCCAAAATCCAACCCGTGATTTAGGCCAGCAGGCTTATCAGCAGCTGTTCGAGCTGGGCTTTGTGGAGCTGCCCTATCCCAGTGCGGCTGAATAAAGCTAAGCTGAAGAAGCGCCCGTATAGCGCTGCTGTTTTCACCGATATCAGCCACTGCCGACTGCACGGACATGTGCAGATTGCGTGGCTGTGTTCAACCTGCTGCAGTCAAGCTGCTGTCTTTAAAAGGAGCCCCTATGATTCGTCCAGATCAGGTCGAAACGCTGATTAAGCAAGCTTTGCCAGAAGCTGAGGTGATGGTTCAAGACTTGACTGGCACCCAGGATCACTATCAGGCCACGATTGTTTCACCCGCGTTTGAGGGGCTCAACCTGGTCAAGCAGCATCAGCTGGTCTATAAAAGCGTAAACTCAGCGATGGCGTCTGGCGAGCTGCATGCGCTAGCGCTGAAAACTTACACACCGCAGCAGTGGCAAACGGCTCAGCAAGCCTGAGCGGTTCCCTTGAAGCTCTTTGAAACCGCTCGACGGTCCGCAGTAAGTCCGCCTGGCGATCGCTACCGCTACTCTTCGGTAAGATAAGTTCGATAAAATAGGATTGATCGTAATCTCATACTTGAACGTTGCCATGTCTCCAGAAACTAAAAATCGCATTGATCAGCTTGTTCATGACAACAAGATTATGGTTTTCATGAAGGGCAACAAGCTTATGCCCCAGTGTGGTTTTTCCAATAACGTGGTGCAAATTTTGAACGTGCTGGGTGTGCCGTTTGAAACGGTCGATGTGCTAGCTGATATGGAAATTCGCCAGGGAATTAAAGAATACTCCAACTGGCCTACGATTCCTCAGGTTTACATCGATGGCGAATTTGTGGGTGGCTCAGACATCATGATTGAGCTTTACCAAAATGGCCAGCTGCAAGAAATGGTTGAGGTAGCGCTCGCGTCCTAGACGCTGCTTCAGCAGAAGGCCAGCTTTCCCGGGGCTGTCTCAGCCCCTTGGGGTTTAAGTTGGGGCCGATAGCTGGGATTAACGATAGTCAGGCTCAGGTTCAGGCAGCGGCGTGGCAAAGTTAGAGCTGTCATACAGGAAGCGAACAATCTCGTCCTCGAGACGATTGATTAAATAGGGCTCAATCGCATCGGTATGACGCAGCGCCGCAACGTAGCCCTCGATGTAGAGCCGTAGCTCGTCCATCCGGTAGCCTTTATTCCAGTGATCGACAATGGCGTCGGTAATCCTCTGGTAGTACCGAATCGCCTTAGCATCCTGAAGCATTGTCAGGGCCTCCTTTCTTCACCGCAGACAAATATGGTTTGCTTCGTCAGTCGTCTTAGGTCACTTAGCCCGTACGGCCTAGGTAGATACTTACCAAGCTCACCCCAATGCGAATGTTAGAAACAATTCGTAAGTATTTGCTCGGTTTACTGCACTACCTTTACTGTATCAGCTTTGCAGCGGCCGCAGTATTTTTCTCTAACCAAAAGTTATATTGATCCCCAAGCTTTGTGTCCCGAGACAGACTTTTCTGCGATAGTTGGGATCAAATATTTATTAGGTAGTTAAGTCTAGGAGAATAGGCGGTTGACAAATGCGGTCGATAGGTCATCTCCCGATGGCTCAGCGCTCGTATATAGATGCTCCAAAAGCGGCATCAACGCGGCATCAACGCGAGATAACCCGTAGCCGCAACTACAAAATCTTGCTAGGAGCTTTGCTAACCTGCTATCTATTAGCAATTTAGTCGGCAAAACAAAGAATTCTGTGGGAGCTGCCTCAGTTCAAATTGTTGAAGGAAATCCCCATCTGCGATCGCTACTAGGTTGGCATTTGCAACAGGCTGGATATCGAGTCCATCAGTCTGCTGATGTGGTTCGGGCCAAAGAGGCGTTTCAAAAAGCGCAGCCTGATCTGGTGATTTTAGAAACCGAGCTGGCCGATGGCGATGGGCTGGAGCTCTGTCACTGGCTGCAGCGACGGGGAAAGCCGCTGGTGATGATTTTGTCGGCTCGAGTAGCAGAGCGAGACGTGGTCAACGGCCTGCAGGCTGGCGCCGATGACTATCTCAAAAAGCCGTTTGGCATGCAGGAGTTTTTGGCCCGAATTGAGGCGCTGACGCGGCGACGGCGCAGCACGGCCGCACCCGCCTCGCTGACCTGCGGCAATCTCAATATCGATTTGGTACAGCGGCGGGTGCGCTACAAGGAGTCGTTTATCGACCTAACGCCGCAGGAGTTTAGCCTACTCTACGTGCTGACTCAGGCAGAAGGCACGCCGCTGAGCCGAACCGACTTGCTGCGCCGTGCCTGGCCAGATGAAATCGACAATCCGCGCACGGTCGATACCCACGTGCTGTCGCTGCGCAAAAAGATCGAGGTCGATCCTCGTCAGCCCAGCATTATTCAGACGGTACGCAACGTGGGCTATCGGCTCAACACCGAAGGAATTCACGAAAAGCCGGTCGACTACAGCAGCGCTGCTGCCGGCGTACCGAACGTGGCGAGCAGCGGCGTCAGCGTGCGCTAGTCACCCCAGTCGTCTTCTGCCTGCTGGCTGGCGCTGAGAATGGCCTGCTGTAGCTGAGCCCAGTCAGTAGCTGCCGCCGGCTGGTTGTCAACCAGCTTGCCAGCGTCTAAATGTAGCACCTGGGTGGCAAACTGGCCGACCAAATCAAGCTGATGATTAGCCATCATCACTGTTAGTCCTTGCTGCGTCAGCTGGGCTAGCTGCGATAGGAGAAAGGTGGCATAGCCAAAATCCTGGGCCGAGGTCGGCTCGTCGAGCAGCAGCAGCTGGGGCTGGGTGACCAAAGCGCGCGCGATCGCAACGCGCTGCCGCTGCCCAAGTGAAAGCGCAACTTCCGTCCGCCCTAGCCAGTCAGAGGGAATCTGCAGCCGCTCTAGCCAGGGCCTGATCTGCTGCTTTGCCTGAGCGGCTGAATGGCCCCGCAGCTGTAGCGGGTAGCTCAGTGTTGCCTCTACTGACAGGCCGAGCAGCTTGCTTTCCTGCAGCACCAGACCCATCTGCTGCCGCAGCGAGACTGCCGGCAGTCTCGCTGCGGCCTGTCCCTGCCACCAAATTTGTCCGCTGCTAGGCTCTATCAGCCGATTGACCAGTCGCAAGAGCGATGTCTTACCGGCCCCAGACGGACCGACAATCGCGACCAGGCTGCCTGGGTGGACCGCAAAAGAGAGGTCGCTCAGGATCTCGCCGAGACCAACTGGCGCTTTGAGGCTGACCTGTTCAAACTGCAGCAGAGGGCTCACAACTGGTTGAATACCTGATAAGTACGGCTGGAACAGCTCAAGGCGACTGGCTAAGTGCAGTGCCAATTGTCCACAGGTCGACGGCACCGAGTAACAGCGTTAGCCCCAGCAAAATAAAGTACATCCACGGCTGTGATAGCGGCCTTACGTCGCGAGTATCAATCCCGGTTTTGGCCTCAACTAGCCGCACCAGCTGAGCAAAGCCGGCAACGCGCATGGGTAGCAGATAGGCTCGGTCTGCTTCGGGGGTTAAAAAATAGTAAACTAGACCTCCCTGCCCAGTTGAGCGCGGCTTGAGCGCCTCAATTTGCGACCAGGACAGCGCCCAGCCCCGGCGCAGCAGCCAGCGGATCCAGCTCGGGTAGGTAACTTGAATGCCCGTCTCGCTGACGTCTACCCGTTCGCTCAGGCTGCCGTAGAGAAGGATGGCACCCGCAGCGATACTGGCCCATAGCGCCCAGCTAGGAACTGGGGCAGCCGTTATCTGAGCTAAGAACGGCAGCGGCACCACCAGCGCCGTGTAGAAACTCAGCAGCACAGTCCGAATTAGCAGCGATATCTGAAATTGCTGAGGCAGCTGCGCGTCTGTAGCAGCAGGAGGCGGCTTAATCTGAGACATGGCTGGAGAGTTAGCAGACATTCAATCATGACTTTTGAGATTATAAGCAGGGCTGACGGCAGCCGACTAAGGCAAATACTTTTGCACTACCTGCCAGCCGCTGTAGGTGACTGCAATAAAGCTCAGTAGCAAAATCGCATTAAGGCTGACGTGGAGCGATCGCGCCCAGGGCCGCTGCGGATGAATGCGAGTCGCGCTCCAAGCCGAGGTGCAGACCAGTCCAACGACGGTGAGCCCGGCAGGCAGGTGCCAAGAATGCCCTAGACGGCCGTATTCCCCCACTGTGCCAATCAGGCCGATGCTCAGCAGCAGCAGCACTAGGCTAACCAGCACAATGCCTAGCCCGTAGTGCAGTGGCCTAAGCCAGCCGGGTCGCGCTAATTTAGCGGTGCGCGCATACCACAGCCCACTGCCGGTCAGTGCTAGCGCAGTATAGGCTGTCAATGACAGCCCCATCGACCAGGCCGCAATGCGCCAAAGCCAGAGAAAAGAAGGGAGATCCATACCGGCTTGTCTATCAGGTTTCAGCATGATCAGCTAAGCATAAAATAATCCCCCACGTCATCACGCGGGGGAAGAGGTTGATATGCCGGCTCTAGGAGACATATGGAGACACATATTCCTGAGGCGATGCGCTGAGGCAACCTTTGAGCGCGATCGCGCAGCTATTCCGCAGCTATCTACACTGAAACTGTGGTAGCAATGCCTTTATTTTCTGAAGAGTCTGCAGCGGCTGACTCTGAAACAGACTCTGAATCAGAGCTGGCTGTCGACTGCTTAGCGGTGTCTAGCGCTAGCCGCTCGCAAGGAATGGTATCCGACAGGATCGAGCTTGCCATCATGCCGGTATGGATCTCTAACTGAGCTTTCGGGACCGCTTCAAAAATCAGCCGCTGCCCAGGAAAGACTACCCTTTCGAAGTACCAATTAGGAACATTTGTAATTCTAGCAACCTGAATTTTGCTCGTGGCGTTCACGTAGCAGCACAGCAAAGCAGGTGCATCATCAAACGGAACCGGATCAAGAATTTGAGTCATAAGATACCAACAGATCAACCAGCTTAAGATCAACGCTCTCAGGTTAACATTGGGCGATCCCTAGCAACTGTAAAGGCGACTACCAAGGTATGAAAAATAGCCAAAATGACGGGCATATAAAGCCTGCCTTAGCCCTTCACCTCTCTACTGTAGACGCCTACTGTAGACGCCTAGAGCCCCCGACCCGTCTGCTACCTTCGCAACGCCCGTTCTAGCATTTAAAACAATCACAGTCGCAGTCTAAAAGACAGACTTTAGGGTCAACCGAAAGGTTAATAAATTGTTAATCAAAAAGCGAATAGACAAAGATTTGTTTCAAGAATTACTATTTTTAAAGTCTGCAAAACCCAGAAGCAATTCTTAATCCAATCCTGCAGCTCGACTGCATGTAGCGCAGAGGTAAATCATCAAGCGAGGCGGCTGCTTTGAAAGACTTGCGCTTGCCTAGCTCACGCTCACTCCCACCTAGCTCACAGTACCCGTCTGGGTGAGAAGAGTACCATCGCTGACTGCGGATGCTGCCGCACGCCTGCCGCTTGCGCCTGTCGCTCTGCCGGAAATCAAAGTCTAATGCTATTGTAAAGATATATGAAAAAAATGAAAGCGATCGCGAGTGCACGTCAGCAGCAGGTGCCGAGCTATGGTTAATCGAGTTCTTTACGTCCGACTTCCCTGCAACCCTATTTTTCCGATTGGGGTTGTGTATTTAGCCGACCATATTCACAAGCTTTTTCCTCCGGTAGAGCAGCGCATTTTTGACTTGGGCACGATTCCCCCTTTAGACTTTGGGACTGCCTTGGATGCCTGCATCGATGAGTTTCAGCCGACGCTGCTAGTGTTTTCGTGGCGCGATATTCAAATCTACGCGCCCGTGGGCGGGCGCGGTGGCAATCCGCTGCAGAATGCGTTTGAGTTTTACTACGCGCGCAACCCTCTGGTTAAGCTGCGCGGCGCCGTGGGGGGGCTGCGGATGGCGACCACCTACCTGAATGAGCTTTGGCAAAATACCGGTCTAATCAAGCGCGGGCTCAAGCGCGCCCGGCGGCATCAGCCTGAGGTGCAGCTCGTGGTGGGCGGCGGTGCCGTCAGCGTTTTTTATGAGCAGGTGGGCGATATGCTGCCCCGGGGCAGCATTGTGTCGGTTGGTGAGGGCGAAGCGCTGCTAGAAAAGCTGCTGCGCGGCCAAGACTTCACTGACGAGCGCTGCTATGTCGTGGGCGCAGAGGCTCCGCGCGAGCGGCTAATTCACGAATGGCCAACGCCGATTGAAAAGACGGCCTGTCGCTATGACTACATCGAGTCCATTTGGCCTGAGTTTGAATACTACCTGCAAGAAAGCGATTTCTATGTCGGCGTGCAAACCAAGCGGGGCTGCCCGCATAACTGTTGCTACTGCGTCTATACCGTAGTTGAGGGCAAGCAGGTGCGGATCAATCCTGCTGATGAAGTGGTGGCCGAGATGCGCCAGCTCTACGATCGCGGCATTCGCAATTTTTGGTTTACCGACGCTCAGTTCATTCCGGCTCGCAAGTTTATTGACGATGCGGTTGAGCTGCTGCAGAAGGTTTTAGCTTCTGGCATGACCGATATTCACTGGGCGGCCTACATCCGAGCCGACAACCTGACGCCAGAGCTCTGCGACCTGATGGTCAAGACCGGCATGAACTACTTCGAGATCGGCATTACCAGCGGTTCTCAGGAGCTAGTGCGTAAGATGCGCATGGGCTACAACCTGCGCACGGTACTGCTAAACCCAGCCGCCTTTAGATCGCGACAGTTTTGCAGTACCGTGCA
>JAAHIA010000222.1 GCA_010671975.1 Leptolyngbya sp. SIO4C1
TTGATTTTCTAAGCGACTGGTAATCTCTCGCTGCCGCTCGAGCTCGCGACGCAGCTCATCGCTGTAGTCGGGGGTCGGTACCTGGGGCACCGGCACAGCCGTTGCTTCAACCGCTGCGCGCTCTGGCGGTGACGTAACGCTGTCTACCGTCGCTGGCCCTCCCGCACGAGAAACCAGCAAAACCAGGACGGCAACGCCGGTCGTCGCACAGCCAGCAATGAAGGCCGTGGTATCGCTACTCATAGCAGCCCCTTAAGCAGGCACAGACATTTTCTTGCCTCCGCTTGCCAATTTTTGGCAGTGGCCAAGCCTCAGTTGAATTGTGAGAGCAGGCAAAATGCGGCATTGGCTTCCAATGACTGCTATTGGAACACGAAAGTAGTCTCATCCTACTGTACGGATTTAAGATCGTATACCTCAGTTTTAGACGTTAGCTCAGGCATATTCGTCTTAGGACTACTGGCTTTAGGCATAGTATAAACAGAACCTGGAGCGAATCTGGGCGGGTTAGGATTTTCTGACAGAAATTTAATGGTCGCCGGGATGCCCGCCAGGACAGTTACTGCTACTAAAAAGCGCAGCGATCGCTGCGATCGCTGCGCCAATCGGTTAAAGAAATGGGCGTTTGCCTAGCCTTCGACCGTAACCTTGCCTACCATGCCGGCACCCCGGTGAGGCGCGCAGTAGTAGGTATACTCACCAGGCTCGACATCAAAGGTGGAGGAGTACGACTCGCCGGGGGCAAACGTTAGCTGGTTGTGTGTCAACTTATCAGCTACTTCCTTACCGCCAGGAATCGACTTCTCGTCAAAAATGACGTTGTGAGGGGCCATTTTATTGTTGACCCAAGTTACCGTGTCACCAGGCTTAACCGTCAGGTTTGCTGGCTCAAATACCAGCAGACCGGAATCGGAGCCCATCTTCACTTCATAATCAGCAGCGTTTGCAGGTGAGGCGACTAGAAAGCAGCTGCCAACAATCAGTACAACTACTAGAAATGCCACACCCATGCTGCGGAAAGTCCGAGCAATGAATTTCATAACGACCTCTAAAGGCTGAATTCTGCAAAATTCGTTCACTGATTGATTATGATAGCTTGCTTTCGGCCGGTTTTAGCGCTGCAATCAAAATCAAACAGTAGCAGCCGGCTCAAAATTTAGTCTCTGGGGTCCACTTTATCCCTGCATCGGGCTACGGCCGAACCTGCGTGCCCAAGCTGTGCAATTAAGCGACAGGGGCTATTCTGGCTAAGTCTATGACTAACGTGCGGTCAATTATGAGGCAATATGAGGGCTGAGCCTATATATCTACCAGCAGCTACCTTTAAAGTGGCCAGAATGGCCAGCGCACGGTAGCCGATCGCTCGAATGATGGCTCGAAAAATGAAATGACCGGGCTATCTTTGGGGTCGCTGCTTTAGCTGTGGCTAGTCTATTTCATCATCGCCGAGCAGTTGGATAGTTTGGCTACCGTTATCGCGAGAAATGAAAATGCTGTAGCCTGATTTGAGCTGTTTCTTAACTATCGGCTAGCCATTTCAATACAGCTGCTGCAATCATCAAGCGCATAAAGGCAATAGCGTGCAGCCTTAGCAAATCGCTGACTAAAGCAGGCTTAGCAAATTGCTGTCTAGACTTGCTCTATCTAAAGACACAAAAGCATTGAGAAAGCACTGAGATTGTAGTGAGGCTGTCTGACTGGCATTCTGACTGGCATGACGTAGGCCAGCTAGGCTGACGGTAAAGCTGCTACTGAACATGCTGAGAACGCTAGCGTAAAGCTATATGTCTGAACTTCGGTTTCTCAAACTAAAGGCGATAGCATAGGTCGAGGTTGAAAAGCTAAACCAATCTGACTGGCTTTGCCGAAACCCTAATCTTCAAACTTCAGGCCAGCAGGTTGAGACCATCGGTCATTCGTTACCGAAGATTTAAAACTTGTTTTAGCCGGGTAGCTTCAAGTAGATTTACGCACTGCTAAGCCAACAATTTTAATTCTGCTCTTTGTAAAGTTTGCATCACTTAGAAAATTAAATAAATCAGCAATAAGTTTGCTTCTTAAATAAGTCATTTTTACGATGGAAGTCAAGTGACCTAAAACTGCAGGCAATCCTATGAATGTTCGTCAAGAAAGCACGCTTCAGCTCTCCGATAGAGTGGACACGCTTTACCAAATGCTAGAGCAGATCAACGATAAGATGTCGACTCTGCTGGCTAAGCAGAGCAGTGCTGATAGGGAGTCAGGCGCTGGTCTTGCAACCGGCTCATCTCGCATTCATCGAAACCTTGTCGCGATTGAGCAAGAAGCCATTGACCACAAAGATATTTTGAATGATGAGCCGCAGCTTGGAGACGCGCAGGCCAACCACAGTCAGCTGCTATCGCCTGAAATTCAGATTCAGCGGCTAACGGCGCAGCTGACGGCTGCCTATAATCGCATTGCTGCACTAGAGGAGCAGGTATTAACCTATCGCGCTCATTCAAATCGCGCTCATTCAATGGGCTAGCTGTTTTTGGCTGAGAGACCGCTGGCTGTAGCTATCGAGCAAGGCTTCAATGGCTGCTAAGAGTTCAGTCTGAGCCCACTGCTGGTAAAGGTAGGCTGCGATCGCACAGCCGCCCGCACCAACACCTTCTTTCACGAACCCCTGCTCGTAGATTTGCAGCGCTGCGTACCGAGCTGTCTCAAATGTTATCTGGCTAGTGAGCAGGCTGATGCCGCTGACTAGCTGCGCCAGCTGCACCACGTGGCTGCTGCTGTCTTCGACAACCCAGCGAGTGGTGCCAATCACGATATTCTCAGGCAGCCAAGGCCGGCTTTGATGATGCGCGATTGCCCGCATTAAAGCATAGACCGCAATCATTTGGCTGCCGCCAGCCAGTAAAATGCCACAGTGCTGCGCCGCCGCTAGCGCTAGTCCAGCGGCGGCTAGCTGCATGGGATCGCCCACAGCGGCCGCAATTTCGATTGGGCTAAGCTGTGTGATAGGGCAGCGACTTCGCTGCTGGAGCTGCCGGAGCCCCTGCGCTGCTAAGGCAGTCTTTTGAGCATGGTTGCAGTGAGGATGACTGCTGCTGACTTTACTGGCAGCTTCAAAGCCGAGTCCGCTGAGCACGGCCTGAGCGGTGGTCGTCCCTCCCACAACGCATTCACCTATGATCAAATAGCTATTTTGGAACCGCCGAGCTAGTCGCTGTCCCCACTGCCAGCCAGCTTGAAACAGGCGGTTGGCAGCTGCTATCGGCAGCGCTCGGCCCGTGCTCAGGCAGCGAGCAGGCTGTCCTGTCAGAGCAATGTGAGGTACACTCAGCGGCTGAGCCAACCCAGCATCGAAAAGATAGAGCGGGATTGACTGAGCCGCAATGATGGCTTTGGTAATAAAGGCAGGTGAAACGCCGGCCTGCAGCGGGGGAAGTGCGTAGGTGGGCTCAGCTGTCGGACCGTCGTAGAGAAATTCGGCATCGGCTACAGCCGTATATCGCCGCGCCTCTGGCGTATTGCCCGCAGCAGAAATATGGGGGATCAGCGCCGTTTCTGTGAATCCAAGTATGCAAACAAAGGCCGGCTTGCGATCGCGATATCGCCTCAGCCAGGCCTGCCCGTACGGCTGCTCGCCATAGCATTGAACAGCCTTTGCCAGCGCTGGATCACTCATCCATCAGTCTACTCATCCAGCAGGGCCTGCACCCACTGAGGCGGCTGAGACATCGGCGTTCCTAGCCGTTCTAAAACCAGCCAAGCCGCGATGTGAACCGTAAATAGGTAGACCAGACTGCTGAGAAAGACCATGCCAATGGCGGCAACTTGAATGGCCGTCATACTGGGTTCACCTAGCGCTCCCAGCGTTACCAGGCCCCAGTCTAAAAGCCGATTGGCTACCCAGTCTAAAATCTGAGTGATTTGAGCCACCAGATAGCCCCAGAGATCTTCGCCCGCCATCCAAGACAGCAGCCAGATTCTAAAGAAAATGCCAAACGTCATCAGAATAGCGCCAATCACAATGGAGATTAGCCAGCCGGCGCGTCGTCGCCACAAAAAGCCCAGCTGAACCCCCAAGACACCATACGGCACTAGAAACAAAACGCTGCGCGGCGGACCGATTAAAATGCCTAGCAGCAGCCCCGAGACTAGCGTTGCCATCCAAGCCGCGCGCGCATTCCAGCGCAGGTAGACCAGCGCAATCGGCACCGGAAACAGAATGCGCAGTAGCGGACCGGGGGGAAAATAGAGGTTAATCACCCACATGAGGCTAGCAGCGCTGGCTAGAAAAGCTGTTTCTACCATGACCAGCGGCCCTTTTGACTTGGCCGCTGCCGCAGGTGTCGCCGAGGGAATATTTGCCGCTGGCTTGGCCGCTTCTGAGCTGAGCGGCGGCTCAGATCGACGAGGAGAATCACTCATGCCGGCTTAGACCAGAATCCGCTCTAGCGCGTCGATGTCAGGAATTTCAATAATGTCTCGCTCGCGCACAATTAACCCTTTTTTCTCCAGTTTACTCAGAACGCGAGTCACTGTTTCGCGAGCTAGGCCGCTCAGGCTGCTCAGCTCTCGGTGAGGTAAGTTAGGAATCTCAACACTACCAGTCTCGCCTATCTTGCCTTGACCATCGGCTAGAAACAGCAAAATATCGGCAACGCGCGATTGGCTGTCTGACTCGCGCAGCCGCAGTCGGCGGTTAACCTGACGCAGCCGCCGCGCCATCAGCTTGGCTAGGCGAATGCCAGACAGGGGCTCAGTTTTGAGCAGTGTGACAAAGTCCTGAGCCGGCATGCTGCCGATAACGGTAGGAATGAGCGTAATCACGTCGGTCGAGCGCGGCACCTCGTCGAGCGGCGCCATTTCTCCAAACAGCTCACCCTTGCCCAAGATGTTAAGCGTGACTTCCTTGCCATCAATATTATAGGTTCGAATCTTTACCCAGCCTTCCAAGATGAAGTAGACCGAGTTGCCCCAGTCATTCTCTAGCAAAATCACCTGCCCAGCCGGATGACGCCGCATAACGACCTGAGCTGTGGCCTGCTTTACAGTGTCTTCGGGCAGCTCTTCGAAGAAGGGGGCTGCTTCAATAGAAACGCTGTCGGATGACGTGTCTCGAGAGTTATATCGAACATCCATAAAAATCCAAGCAGGCTGCAGGTCGTCTGATCTAAGTTACGGTCAAAATACTGGGTATCCGTTCAGATTTAAGCGTCAGGACAGAATTTTCAAGACTTCGAACCGCTCTCACAGCTTAATTGACACACCGTTTTTTCGAATAGAAACTTTTTGCCAGCCTTTTTTCGACAGCCTATTGAGTTTGGAAGCGGGGTCGCTGAGCTGCCAGCTTTTTATAGAGATGCGCTATCTTAGCTGACTCTAGCCGAGCGATCGCGCCAGCGATAGCTGTCTAAAAGGTAATCAAGCATATCATCATTCAGACAGCTTTGCTGGGTTCATTCAAGCTCTGTAACTAAGTCTAGTGCCAAGCAACCGCCCTGGGCTGCTAGCCAATGGCTGCTGTAGCAAGCGTCAGTTCTATTGGGGCAAGGCTGCGATCTGGGCTCTTGAAGGTAGCGATACTCGGGGCTATAGCCTAAATGACGAACGCTATAAATTTTAGAAAAACTTAGCGTCGGCTGTGACTTTTAAGCCAGGCTAGCTTACACTTTGGGCATCACGTCGGTGGTATCTATCCCCTGAGGCGTCTAGTATAATCCGTTTCGATTTATGCTTACGCTTTAACTATCCCAAGTCATCTTATCTTTAGTCATCAAGGGCATCGTTGTGACTTCTCAGAAGGATAAAATTCAGACTCTGATTGCTGAGATTGAGGCAGTGCTAAACAGCCGATCTCGCTTATTCTGGCTGCGATCTGGTGAAGAAGCTCAGCAGCGGCAGACTCTGGAAAAAGCTCGCGACTACTTAGCTACCCTGCAGCAGCTCTTCGATGCGCCGGGCGGCTGGGGGCCTGTGGATCCGCAAACTGGGCAAGTTGTGGCTGCTCAAGACACAGCTGGGGCTGAAGAATCGGCGGCGCACGTGCTGCAGGCGCTGCTGCTAGAGATGCAATACCTCAAAGAAAATTCGCTGCGTCCGCTGCGGCTAGAGCTAGACGACCTAAAGCAGCGGCGCGATCGGCTGCAGTCTGAAATTCAAACCTTAGAAAGTCAGCGCTCTGGTCAAGGCTCAAGCCTTGACCAGGATCAAATCAATGCTTTTTTATCGCAGCTGATGGAGCAGCTGCAAACCAATCTCTCTGTTCAGCTGTCTGAGCGTTTGGCCAAGCTAGAAGCCGGCAAAACCAATGACTTATTGCTAGAGCAGGGCGAGGACGAGTTTGTGGCTGCCGATCGACCGCGTCTGCATCCAGCTCAGCGTTTAGAGCAGCTGCGGTTGCTGCAGGCTCAGTCTGACCAGCTGCTGCTCAAGCTGGATTCTACCCTGGCGATTGTGTTTGAATCGCTGCAAAAAAGTGTTGAAAGCTATAAAGAATCTCTTGCTGCCGGGCTCGATCAAATGCACGGACTAGGTCGCCGTGGTGAGGTCATTGTGCATGCGCTGGTCAACCAGCTGGCACAGCAGCTAGGCCAAGATGCCGCTCGCTATCTCGAAGCTGAGATCGATAGCCCTTCTACGGCCGGGGCCCTTCAGGCCAGCCTACCGCTAGAGTCGGCTCCCGGTGCCGCTGACTCAGCCTCCGCTGGACCGACAGTGCCAGACGCCACTGAGAACGCCGCTGAGAACGCCGCTGAGCTTGAAGACGAGTTTGAAGTCGCGATTGAAGATCTGGACTTGGATTTGGATCTGTCGCTGGACGAGCAGTCGACGCTGCAGCTCGATGATGAATTTGCCCTGCTGCAGCTTGACGATGACAGCACAGCCTTACAGACAGACGACATTACCGCCTTTCAGCCTGAGGCCGATGCTGTCACTGTTGCTGAAGGGGATGAAAGCGAGGCCCGTGACGAGAAAGATACTGGCACCGATGTAGCGGCGGCCGATGAAGCCGCAGATGAAACAGCAGAGCTGCTGAGTGACGCAGCTGTGCTCACGCTCTTAGATCAGCCGGACGCCGATCAGGCCGAAGCGGAACCGCCGCTGTCGTCGGCCGCTCTCGATGACGAACTCTATGCCAGCCTATTTGGCACCGATGCCGTTGGTGAGGCAGCGAGCAGCGCGGCAGCCCCGTCTGATTCAGAGCTGTCTCAGGTAGCGTCTGAAGCGCCTGAGGTAGCCGATCCGCTGCTGCCAGAAGCGCCGATTGACGGCTTTACAACCGAGGCCGATGCTGAAGCCTGGCTATTTTCGGAGCCTGCTTCAGCTGCTGACTGGTCCACAGCTGCCGATCCGCTGCTGGGTGCAGAGGCAGAATCGGCCATGGAGCCAGAAGCGGCAGCTGAGGTTGGCATTGACGAGCTGTTTGGCGAAGACTTAGACCTCCCCGTAGAGCCTGCGCCGGCCCAGCCAGCGGCTGACACCGTCAGTTCTCTGGCAGAGATTTTGCCCGATTTAGCTGAGGCATCGCCCGATTTAGCCACAGAAGATCTGGCTGAGCGGGCCGATCTGTTTGGCGATAGCTACGTTGCTGCGCCCATCGGAGAAGATTTGCTGACGCTTGAAGAACCTGATTCAGAGCGGCGGATCGCCGTTGATCTAGACGAGGCTGCAATTGAGCAGCTGGCTCAAGACCTGCAGGGTGAGACGGCCTCAACGACGGCAAACCAGCAGCCAGATACGGTAGAGACGGGTGAAGCGCCCCTAGACCAGACGACATTGGACGAGCTAGTAGCAGATTTAGCCAGCGATCTGAGCTCAGAAGAGACGTTTGAAGCACCTGCGCTAGATACTGGCCTGGTGACCGAATCAGAGATGGACGCGCGATCGCAGCTGTCTGCGGCAGAGACCGATGCTGAAGCCGCAGCAGATGCTGAATGGCAGTCGGTAGAGCAGTCTCTGTCTTTAGAAGAAGACGATTTCACCGCGATAGACTTTGATAGCCCCGAATTTGATGAATTTGAGAACTTGCCCTCGCTCGATGAGATTGAGGCCTCAGACGATGACGAAGACACGGCGGTACTGAATGGTCCCAATCGGTCTGAAGCCTCTGCTGACGCTGCGACCGCCTCAGATTTTACGGCTCTAGACAGCGTTGAGGCTGACCCCGAGACAGACGCGTCTGATCTATCTGTTCTAGAAGAATCTGCTCTAGAAGAGATAGCAGCGGATCAGCCCCCGACCGATTTGGATAGCGTGC
>JAAHIA010000223.1 GCA_010671975.1 Leptolyngbya sp. SIO4C1
TGCTCAAGATTGCCCATCGGCTCGATCAGCTAGGGATTCCGTTTATTGAAGGCGGCTGGCCAGGCGCGAATCCTAAAGACGTGCAGTTTTTCTGGCAGCTGAAGGAAGAACCGCTGCAGCAGGCTGAGGTGGTGGCTTTCTGCTCGACCCGCCGACCGCACCGGCTAGCCGCAGAAGAATCCATGCTAAAAGATATTTTGGCAGCCGGCACGCGCTGGGTAACGCTGTTTGGCAAATCTTGGGATTTACATGTAATTGACGGACTCAAGACCACGCTAGAAGAAAACCTGGCGATGATTCGAGACACAGTTGCATATTTGCGATCGCAAGAGCGTCAGGTGATCTACGACGCCGAACATTGGTTTGATGGCTACAAGCAAAATCCTAGCTATGCCATTCAAACGTTAGAAGCAGCGGTGGAAGCAGGCGCTAGCTGGCTAGTGCTGTGCGATACCAATGGTGGCACGCTGCCGCATGAAATTTCTGAGACTGTGGGCACCGTGCGGCAGTGGCTAGACACGCTCGATCTAGAGACGGTGCCGCAGCTGGGCATCCACACGCACAACGATGCCGAAATGGCCGTCGCCAATGCGATCGCCGCTACCCGAGAAGGGGCCACCATGGTGCAGGGCACGATGAACGGCTACGGTGAGCGCTGCGGCAATGCCAACCTCTGCTCGGTCATCCCCAATCTGCAGCTAAAGCTAGGCTACGACTGTCTATCCTCTGCGCAGCTAGCGACGCTGGCTGAGAGCAGCCGCTTTGTCAGCGAAGTGGTGAACCTAGCGCCGGACGACCATGCGCCCTATGTCGGCCTCTCTGCGTTTGCTCACAAGGGCGGCATCCACGTCAGCGCCGTGCAGCGCAACCCGACCACCTATGAGCATATTCGACCCGAGCAGGTCGGTAATCTGCGCCGCATTGTGGTTTCTGAGCAGGCCGGGCTGAGCAACGTGCTGGCCAAAGCCCGCAGCTACGGCATTGCCTTAGATAAGGCTGACCCTGCCTCGCGCGCCGTGCTCAAGCGGCTGAAGGTGCTAGAGCAGGAAGGCTATCAGTTTGAAGCGGCCGAGGCCAGCTTTGAGCTTTTGATTAGAGATGCGCTAAATCAGCGGCCGCGCTGGTTTGAGATCAAAGGATTTCGAGTGCACTGTGACAGTGCAAATGAGTCGGTTCCTAGGTCGAGCGGCGAGCTCAGTCATTCGCTAGCGACCGTTAAAGTAGCCGTCAATGGCAAAGATCTGCTCGATGCGGCAGAGGGCAACGGTCCGGTGTCGGCACTCGATGCGGCGCTGCGCAAGGCGCTCAAGCAGTTTTATCCCGAGATAGCACAGTTTTACCTAACCGACTATAAAGTGCGCATCTTAGACAGCACAGCCGGCACCGATGCCAAAACTCGCGTGCTGGTCGAATCGAGCAACGGCCATCGCCGCTGGACCACGGTGGGGGTGTCAACCAACATCATTGAAGCCTCATATCAGGCCGTCGTCGAAGGGCTGGAATATGGCCTAATGATGTTGAATCTGGCGGAGAACGCTACCCTAGTATCAACGCGTGCGCCACAGGCGTCGTTTTAAGCGCTGTCTATTCCTTACTGTTTCTTATGCACCGCTGGACTTGGCAAGCCTGGCAGGATAAGCCCTATTTGACCTGTGACCTGCTAGCAGACTGGGCGCATGGATTTTTTACGCAGCAGTTTGCCCCGGCCCCGCCCGAGCAGCTCGTGGATGCCCTAGCAGCAGCGGCAGCGGTCTATCGCACCCAGCAGGTCCACGGCAACGTCGTGCTCTCGCCGACTGAGATTGAGGCCAGCCTCAAGCAGCCATTTGCCGAGAATCCTGCCGCCGAGCGCCCCTCGGCAGACGGTAGCCACAGCGATGACTCAGATCAGGCGGTTTGGGTCTGCACCGCTGACTGCACGCCCGCTCTGATTGGCGATGTGCGCACCGGACAGGTGGCCGCCGTTCATGCCGGCTGGCGCGGCACGGCGCAAAAGATTGTGCCGATTGCGATCGCGCGCCTGCAGGCACTGGGCAGTCAGCTCAAAGATTTGCGCGTGGCGCTCGGTCCCGCGATCGCGGGCGAAGTCTATCAGGTGAATACAGACGTGGCTGCTGAGGTGGGTGAGAGCATCCTCGACGCCCACCAGTTTGACAGTCCGCAGGCGCTGGTGAACGCCCTCATGGCCCTCGACCAGTCGCCAGTGCTGCCCGACGCTGAACCCGATAAGGTGCGCCTAGACGTGCGCCGCATTAACGCCCTGCAGCTAGAGCAGCTTGGGCTGGCCCCAGAGCAGGTGGCGATCGCGCCGCACTGCACCTATCAAAATCCAGACAAGTTTTTCTCCTATCGTCGCACGGGGCAGCGGCAGGTGCAGTGGTCAGGCATCGTCAGCCGCTAGCCTAGCCTATGGGCAGGTAGCCGGAGAGCAGACCGTGGTTAACGATAAATTCTAGGTAGACCGCTCTTAGCTTCCGTCTACTCCACCGGCATCCCCAATGAGTTCTGTTGCTTACATTCCACATGGCCACTGCTACCTCTGGCAGCAGCCGCTCGTCCTCCTACACAGCCTTTCTGACAGCCTGATTGCGATCGCCTATTTCTCGATTCCGCTGGCCCTAATTTACTTGATTCAGCGTCGCTGCGATATCCCCTACAGGTCAATTTTCTGGCTGTTTAGCGCCTTTATTGTTTCCTGCGGCGTTACCCATGTGATGGCAATCTGGACGCTCTGGCATCCAGCCTACTGGCTATCTGGCGCAATCAAAGCTCTAACCGCGATCATATCGCTGTATGCAGTCATAACTTTGGTGCCGATCTTGCCCCAGGCGATTGCGCTACCGAGTCCGGCCGAGCTGCAGGCGCTCAATCAGAAACTTCAGCAGCAAATCATTGAGCGTCGGCAGGTCGAGAAACAGCTAGAGCATATTGCCCTTTACGACTCACTGACGCAGCTGCCCAATCGAGCCCTATTTTTGAGCCGGTTAGAGCAGGCAGTCGCTCGAGCCCAGCGAACACCGGACTTTAGCTTTGCGGTCATGCTGCTCGATGTCGATCGCTTTAAGATGATCAACGACACGCTTGGACATCTGCTGGGCGATCAGCTTTTATGCCAGATAGCGGCTCGACCCAAGACCGCGCTGCGAGCCGTAGATACCATTGCTCGCTTGGGAGGCGATGAGTTTGTCATTCTGCTAGAGGAAGTAGACAGCCCAGCCGCAGCCCGCCGAATCGCCGAAAAGCTTCTTAAAGCATTTCAGCTCCCGTTTCAGCTAGAGGACCACCAGCTACTAATAACCACCAGCATTGGCGTTACGTTCAGTTCTACGCCGTTTGATCGGTCAAGCGATCTGCTGCGCAATGCTGACGCTGCGATGTATCGTTCCAAGGCACAGCGACATGGCGGCTATGCGGTCTTTGATGCCACGATGCATAGCCAGGCCAAACAGCTGATGCAGCTAGAGCAGGATCTGCGGCGAGCCGTTGCTTGCAACGAGCTGAAGGTTTACTACCATCCCATTGTAGCCTTGGCGACCCGGCAGGTAGTCAGTCTTGAAGCGCTCGTCCGCTGGGAAAAGCCAGGCGAGGGGCTGGTCTGTTCAGCTCAGTTTATTCCGATAGCTGAAGAGATTGGGCTGATTGGCTCAATCGATCGACAGGTGCTGCAGGCAGCCTGCAGCCAGCTTAAGGCTTGGCAGCAGCTTGACAACTCAGGTGCGGACTGGCTGGAGGGCACTCAGCTAATTCCCGGGATAGATAGTCTAGCACTGGCGATCAACATTAACCTATCGGCCAAACAGTTTGCCCAAACCGGTCTGCCAGAAAGCTTTGAGCACATACTGCAAAAACACAACCTCAGCGGTCGCTGCCTGAAAATAGAGGTGACTGAAAGCGCCTTGATTGAAGATGCCGCCAGAGCGGATAAGATCTTGAGCCAGATCAAATCTCTCGGCGTACAAATCTGTCTCGATGATTTTGGTACGGGCTATTCTGCTCTGGGCTATCTCCACCGATTTCCGATTGATATTGTCAAGATCGATTGCTCTTTCATTCAGGGTATGGAGGCCGAACCAGAAAAACTAGAAATTGTTCGCGCAACCATTCAGCTCTGCCATGCCTTGGGCGTCAAAGTCACCGCTGAGGGTATCGAAACTCATAGGCAGCAGAAAATTCTAGCCGACCTTGGCTGTGAATATGGGCAGGGCTACCTGTTTGCGCAGCCCCTCAGCAGTGCGGCCGTAACCCAGCTGCTGAGGGGCAAACCGACTCAGCCCTACTGAACGAGGGCGCGCGCAGCTCTGGAGCAGCAAGCGCCTACTATTTTTCGCCGTAAGCCTTCCAAGCCAGGTCAATCAGCCCGTTAAGCACCGCTGCTGCGACGACTGCGCTGCCTTTGCGACCGCCAATCGTGACATTCGGCGTCAGGCTGTCTTGCAATCGGGCTTTGATCACTTCTGCATCGAGAAAGCCGGCGGGTGTGCCCACAACCAGCGCCGGGCGAATTTCGTCCTGCTCAATCAGCGTCACCACGCTTTCTAGCGCGGTTTGCGCTTCGCCAATCACAAAGATGCCTTCGGGATAGCGCTTCGCCAGCGTCTCGATGCCCCAGGCGGCCTGCGTTTTTTCTTTCTGCGGACGGGTGAGCGCATCCATACTGCAGTAGACCGGGTTGGCAAAAGTGGCCTGAACGCTGGGGACGATGCCGACCTGCACCATGGGCACATCCACAATGATCGTGGTGCGCGCTGCGAGTGCGGCAGCGCCTGACTGCAGGGCCTGCTCAGAAAACTGGACTAAATGCTTATATTCAAAGTCAGCAGTCGCATAGATCACCCGGCGCACGATTTCATATTCTGCAGGCGCAAAGCTGTGATCGCCCATTTCACGGTCGATAATCCTCAAACTTTGCGCATCGGTAACGTGCCATTCCATAGACTGCTGTGCCAGCTATCGCTAGGTTTCTACAGTAGCATTCCGATGGCGAGATAACTGCTAAGCGATCCCCCTTCTGATAGACTTTGAGATTGAGCGGGAGTATTCAAAACCGACAGTTCGGCAGTTTGGAGGACAGCTAGTGGAAAGTACCCTCGGATTAGAGATTATTGAGGTGGTCGAGCAGGCCGCGATCGCATCGGCGCGCTGGATGGGCAAAGGCGAAAAAGACATGGCCGATCAGGTCGCCGTAGAGGCGATGCGCGAGCGCATGAACCAGATTCACATGCGCGGCAAGATTGTCATCGGCGAAGGAGAGCGGGACGACGCCCCGATGCTCTACATCGGTGAGGATGTTGGCATCTGCACCCGCCCTGACGCAGCAGAGTACTGCAACCCAGAGGAGCTGCTCGAAATCGATATTGCAGTTGACCCCTGTGAGGGCACCAACCTCTGTGCCTACGGTCAGCCGGGGTCGATGGCCGTATTGGCCATTTCAGAAAAGGGTGGCCTGTTCGCTGCCCCTGACTTCTACATGAAGAAGCTAGCGGCTCCGCCGGCAGCTCAAGGTAAAGTCGATATCACCAAGTCGGCCACTGAGAACCTGAAAATTTTGGCTGAATGCCTCAGTCGCTCGATTGATGAGCTGGTGGTGGTGGTGATGAAGCGCGAGCGCCACAACGACTTGATCAAAGAAATTCGCGATGCGGGTGCGCGAGTGCGGCTGATCAGCGACGGCGATGTGTCTGCTGCTATCTCCTGCGGCTTTGCCGGGACCAATACCCACGCGCTGATGGGCATTGGCGCGGCGCCAGAAGGGGTGATTTCAGCGGCGGCTATGCGCTGCCTGGGCGGTCACTTTCAAGGGCAGCTAATCTACGATCCGGCCGTGGTTAAAACCGGCCTGATTGGGGAGAGCAAAGAGGCCAACCTAGCCCGCCTGAAAGACATGGGCATCACTGACCCCGACAAGGTCTACAGTGCGGATGAGCTGGCTTCGGGTGAAACGGTGCTGTTTGCCGGCTGCGGCATTACGCCCGGCAATCTGATGGAAGGCGTGCGCTTTTTCCACGGCGGTGCTAGAACCCAGAGCCTGGTAATCTCTAACCAGTCGAACACGGCTCGGTTTGTCGATACTATCCACCTGTTTGATAAGCCAGACTATATTGCGGTGAAATAGTCGCTGACGCCGCCGCCGCTCAGCTTACGCTAGACTAAACCTGTTGAGAACACTCTCGATCCGCCGCTGGCTGTGTCGGGGGTGTTCTTCTATGTTGACTTCGGTAAAGATTTTCGGCAGATGATGGATTTTTGTTGAGAAATCTTGAGTTCGGGTCGGCTTCTTCAATACTTTACTTAAGAGGGTTGACTGCGCTGCTGCTAGAGCGCAGCCTGCCTCGCATCGTCTGATTGCTGTGGGCCGCGCGCTGAATTTTTCAGCCTGGGCGTCTGAATTAAAATCTGTTGGGAGGAAGAATGAATATTGCCGTTATTGGGCTCAGTCATAAAACTGCACCGGTTGAAATTCGCGAAAAACTCAGCATTCCTACACCGCAAGCTGCCGATGCGATCGCGCAGCTCACCAGCTACCCGCACGTTCAAGAGGTCTCTATTCTCAGCACCTGCAACCGGCTCGAAATTCAGGTGGTGATTAGCGAAACCGAGCCTGGCATTCGCGAAGTCACGCAGTTTTTAGCTGACTATGGTCAGATTCCGCTAGCGGCACTGCGGCCGCATCTGTTTATTTTGCTGCAGCAAGACGCCATCATGCACCTGATGCGAGTGGCCGCTGGGTTAGACAGCCTAGTGCTGGGCGAAGGTCAAATTTTGTCGCAGGTGAAGCACGCCCACAGCCTGGGGCAGCAGCATAAGGGCGTTGGTCGCGTACTCAACCGGCTAATGAAAGATGCCATTAAGGCCGGCAAGCGCGTGCGCACTGAGACCAGCATTGGCACCGGCGCGGTCTCGATTAGCTCGGCCGCCGCAGAGCTAGCGCAGATGAAAATTGAGAACTTTACCGAATGTCGCATTGCGATTTTAGGCGCGGGTAAAATGGCGCGGCTGCTGGTGCAGCATCTCATTTCCAAGCGGGCCAACCAGATTACCATTCTCAATCGAACGATTCAGCGGGCGGATGAGCTAGCCGCACAGTTTGGCGATGTGGATATTCAAACGGGCACGCTTGAGGGCATGATTGAGACGGTCGTGGCCTCTGATGTGGTCTTTACCTGCACTGCGTCGACCGAGCCCATTTTGCACCGCGACAACTTGATGGCGGCCGTGCAGCCAGAGCGTAACCTCATGCTGTTTGACATTGCAGTGCCGCGCAACGTGCATGATAACGTCAACGAGATTGAAACCGTCTTCGCCTTTAACGTTGATGACCTCAAGGCGGTCGTGGCCCAGAACCAAGAGAGCCGTCGACAGATGGCGCTAGAGGCCGAGGCGCTGCTCGAAGAAGAGTTTGATCAGTTTATGGACTGGTGGCGCTCGCTAGACACCGTCTCTACGATTAGCAGCCTACGTACTAAGGTTGAGGCGATTCGCGAGCAAGAGCTCGAAAAGGCGCTCTCTCGGCTGGGAAGCGAGTTTTCTGACAAGCATCGCGGCGTGGTTGAGGCGCTGACGCGCGGCATTGTCAACAAGATTCTGCACGACCCGATGGTGCAGCTGCGAGCCCAGCGCGACACCATGACGCGCCGTCAGGCGATGGAGACGCTGCAGGTACTGTTTAACCTAGAAGAGTTTAGCGTGGCCGAGGAGATTGGGCGACAGGCCAAAACCTATCGCTAGAAGGCTGCAGGCAGCAGGGCTCTGTCGCAGGGCATGATCGGCTTCACTGCTATGGCATGAGAAAGCGGCAGTCCGGGTTCTGCCGCTTGAAAGAGGCTGTTTTGATCGCTGTTTTACACAGTAAAAGAGTTGTCTTTAACGCTTCAGGAGCCCGTATGGTTGCCACTCAAGAAACTAGCTTAAACGCGATCGCAGTTAAGCTGGCCGATATGCTGGCGCTGCAAGAGCTGCTAATTTCTAACGAACAGACGCTGCTGCCTGCCTGCAGCAGTGATGAGAAAATTGCCAGCACGCTGCGAGAAATTAACGCAGAAGATCAGGAAAATCTGCAGACAATTCGAGCTGCTATTTCCGAGCTGGGCGTAACGGCCTCACCTCAGCAGAAAACGCAGGAGATGGCCAGCAAGGTCAAAGCGATGATGTCTAGCGATCAGCTGGTGCTGCATTACTTTTTCATGCAGCATCAGA
>JAAHIA010000224.1 GCA_010671975.1 Leptolyngbya sp. SIO4C1
CTAGACACCGAGCCGCAGCTCGGTGTCTAGCTGAGCTGTTTGCCAAGCCTGATAGGTCTCCGAATCGATCCAAGCACCCTGACAGGTTGGGCAGCATTCAGCTGCGAGACCCGCCGTCAGCTGGCCAGTCTCTAACATCACATTCAAATCTTTTGGGCAGCGCACCGCTTAGCTTCCTCTAGGCCAAATAGAACTGTCTGAGAGACTTACCGTATTAAACCATCCGGTTTACCTGCCTCGTCAAAAGATTCAGCTCAGGCCGCTAGCGTCAGCAGCCCCTGCCCAAGCGCCTGCAGCTGCGCCAAATGCTGCAGACTCTGCTGTCGTCGCTGCTGCTGTGTGTCTGGCTGGGTCGCGGTTCGCAAAAATTGCAGGTCGATTTGCAAAAGCCGCAGCAGTCGATTCATTTCAGTGATGGCCGAGCGCCACTGCCCAGAGTCAACTTGAGCAGTCAAAATAGGCTGAAATTTAGCTTGTAGCTCTGGCAGCGCTGATTGAACAGTCTCGGGCGCCATCTCACCGCTTTTAAGGCCAGTCTGCAGCTGCTCAGCCTGTTGATTAAACGTTTGAATTGTCATTTTGAGCGAGGATTGAGATAGAGACATGTGGCCCGTACCGAAAGGGTGCGACTGAATTTTATGAGTGAGCTGAGAGAAATATTGCGTATGATGAAGTTAAATCAAGATGTAAGCTAAAGCACAGTCGGTCGCCTTCAGCCCGTAGGATCCCGGCTTGCCTGTTTGGAACTTCAGTTTAATATGATGCCAATTTCGTCATGCCAGCTTTGACCTAAGCCATCTTTCATCAGTTCTTTCACCCAACTCATGATCAATGCCTAGCAGCTGTAAATCAACATTTTTCAAAGCGATCCCAAACAATTAAAAAAGAATACATCGAACCGTTCATCCTCACTTAGACAATGAGGTTAGAGGTTTGGTATATTTAAGTCTTTTACCTACTCTTTTTTACTGCTTCTACTGTTTAGTTTCCACCTAAACCCTGACGCCACTCACCCTATCTGACGCGCTATGACCGCAACCACTGCTCCAGCCCTCCATCCCGATTGTGAGCTGCCTACCTGGCTAGAAACCTGCATCATAGAGCAAAGTCAGGTCGCAGCGGCCGATTGCCCAGATGCAGTCTGCAAAGACAATAATCGGCTAGTTTGCCAAGCGTTCGAGTTTGCCTATCAGCTACATCAGGGGCAAAAGCGCGCGTCGGGAGAGCCTTACATTGCCCATCCTGTGGCGGTAGCGGGGCTGCTGCGCGAGCTGGGGGGCGACAGCGCGATGATTGCGGCTGGCTTCTTGCACGATGTGGTCGAAGATACCGACGTGACGGCTGATGAAATTGAGCAGCATTTCGGTTCGGAGGTGCGGCAGCTGGTGGAGGGCGTCACCAAGCTGTCAAAGTTTAACTTCCATAGCAAGACCGAGCGGCAGGCCGAAAATTTTCGCCGCATGTTTTTGGCAATGGCGCAGGATATTCGCGTCATCGTGGTTAAGCTAGCCGATCGGCTGCACAACATGCGCACGCTGCAGCATCTAGCGCCTCAAAAGCAGCGCCGCATCGCGCAGGAGACGCTCGATATTTTTGCACCGCTGGCCAACCGACTGGGGATTGGCCGGTTTAAGTGGGAGCTAGAAGATCTCTCCTTTAAATATCTAGAGCCAGAGGCCTATCGCGATCTGCAGTCGCTGATTTCAGAGAAGCGCACCGACCGAGAGGAGCGACTCAAGCAGGTGGCCAAGGCGCTGCAGAGCGAGCTGAGGGAAACTGGCATTCGCTGCGTCGACGTTAGCAGCCGCCCGAAGCATCTCTACAGCATCTATCGCAAAATGGAGCGGCAGCAGAAAGGCTTTCATCAGATTTACGACATTGCGGCCGTGCGGCTGATCGTCGAGACCAAAGACGAATGCTACCGGGCGCTTGCGATCGCGCACGATATGTTCCGCCCAATTCCTGGTCGCTTCAAAGACTACATCGGTCTACCTAAGGCCAACCGCTACCAGTCGCTGCATACGGCCGTCATCGGCAATCACGGTCGTCCCATCGAAATTCAGATTCGCACAATTGAGATGCACCACATTGCCGAATATGGAATTGCGGCGCACTGGAAGTACAAAGAAACCGGCAACAGCAATACCCAGGTTAGCGCTGATGATGAAAAATTTACCTGGCTGCGGCAGCTGCTGGAATGGCAAAACGATCTCAAAGATGCGCAGGAATATCTCAGTGATGTCAAAGATAATCTGTTCGATGAAGAGGTCTATGTCTTTACGCCCAAAGGCGACGTGATTGCCCTAAGTCGCGGCGCTACGCCCGTTGACTTTGCCTATCGCATCCATACCGAGGTGGGGCATCACTGCTGCGGCGCGCGCGTGAACGAGCGGATTGTGACGCTCGATACTGAGCTGCAGAATGGCGATATTGTAGAAATCATCACTCAGAAGAATAGCCACCCTAGCCTGGACTGGCTTAACTTTATCGTCTCGGCCGGTGCCCGTAACCGCATTCGTCAGTGGTACAAGCGTTTTCACCATGAGGAGAACATGGCCCGAGGACGCGAGATGTTAGAAAAGGTGATGGGCCGAGAGGGGCTAGAGGCGCTGCTGAAGTCTGCCCCCGCGCAGGAAGCTGCCAATCGCTTCAACTATCAAAGCGTAGACGACTTGCTAGCTGGGCTGGGCTACGGCGAAATTACGCTCAACTCAGTGGTTAACCGACTGCAGGAGATTGTCAAAGCGCAGCAGCCCGTGGAAGTTAAAGATTCAGAGCTGGCTGAGGCGATCAGCGGCACGGCGCGCAGTATTATCAAAAATCGCCGTCCGACCTCGGGCGCACAGGCTTCCCCGATTGTTGGCGTAGAAGGGCTGGTGCACCATCTGGCCGGCTGCTGCAATGCGCTGCCGGGTGAACCTATCATCGGCGTGGTGACGCTGGGCAGTCGCGGCATTGCGATTCATCAGCAGGGCTGTCCGAATATTGAAAAGGTGGACGGCGATCGGCTGATTCCGGTCAGCTGGAATTCGACCGAGTTTAATACGGGGCGGCCGAATACCTACCCGGTGCAGGTGAAGCTAGAGGTGATTGACCGCGTGGGTGTGCTCAAAGACATCCTGTCGCACCTGTCTGATATGAAAATCAATGTCCACAAGGCAGCAGTCAAGACCTTCCCAGGGCAAATTGCTGAGATTGATCTTGGCATTGATGTGAAAGACCACGCGCAGCTCAACCAGACGTTCAACCAGATTCGCAAAATGGCGGACGTGCTGAAGCTGTGGCGGGTGACGTCGGTAGAAGGATAGTGACGAACCCACTGCTTCAGCTCACCTACGAGCCGGCGCTAGCGTCTCTCGGTGATGACTATTTCGACGTGGTTGCCGCCGCCGAATTTCCACAGCACAGTCTGCGCTTTCGTAATGACGATGTGTTGCTGAAGCTGGGGCTGCAGCCAGCTGAGGTGAGCGACGCCGACTTGATTGCCGCCTTTGGCCAGTTTCAGCTGCGATCGCCGCTGCTGGCGCTGCGCTACCACGGCTATCAGTTTGGTGAATATAACCCCTACCTGGGCGACGGTCGCGGCTTTCTCTACGGGCAGGTACGCGGCACCGATGGCGAACTTTACGATTTAGGCACGAAAGGATCGGGCACAACCCCCTATTCGCGGGGCGGCGACGGTCGACTGACGCTTAAAGGCGGCGTGCGAGAAGTGCTGGCGGCTGAGGCACTGCATGCGCTCGGCGTGCGCACCTCTCGCTGCCTCAGCCTGATTGAAACTGGGGAGCCGCTGTGGCGCGGTGATGAGCCTTCGCCCACTCGCTCTTCGGTGATGGTGCGCTTTAGCCGCTCGCACATTCGCTTTGGCACCTTTGAGCGACTAGAGTATCTAGGGCGCGCCGACCTGATTCAGCCGCTGCTGGATCACGTGATTGAGGTTTACTACGCGCCGCTGCTCGCCGTTGCTGATCAGCAAGAGCGCTATGCTCAGTTCTATGCGGCGCTGGTAGTGCGGGTGGCTGAGCTAGCGGCTCAGTGGATGTCCGTCGGCTTTTGTCACGCTGTGCTCAATACTGACAATATGTCGATGACGGGCGAGAGCTTTGACTATGGCCCCTACGCCTTTATCGATCAGTACGATCCGCGCTTTACAGCCGCTTACTTTGACTACGGCGGACGCTATCGCTACAGCAATCAGCCCGGCATCTGCGAGTGGAACTTGGAAAAGCTGCAGACGCCCCTGGCCAAGGTTGTTGACCCAGCCAATCTAGAGGCCGGGCTGAGGCAGTATGCCGAGCATTACCACACTGTCTATCGTCAGCGAATGCTGCGCAAGCTCGGGTTTGAGACGCTGCCGCTAGCGCAGGCGCAAACGCTGTTAGCAGAAACGCTAGATCTGCTAGATCAAACGCAGGTTGGCTATCACGATTTCTTCTTAGGGCTAACGCAGCAGTTCTCGCCGCAGTGGCGAGAGACCTCAGACAGCATTCTGCAAACCACGCTAGAAAATTCAGACGTAGAAGCCGCTGCGCTGCTGCTGCAGTGGCGGCAGCGCTATCACCACGCGCTTACTCAGCTGCCCGCCGATGAGATGTCGCAGGTGGCTGCACGACTGCGGCAGAATAACCCCGCGACAGTCTTGCTAAGACCGGAAATTGAAGCCATCTGGGAGCCAATCACGGTCGATAACAACTGGCAGCCGTTCTATGCGCTAGTCGACAAAATTCAAAATCCATTTCTGCCCGCCTAGCCTGCCCTGCTGTACCAAGACCAGGCTGCTACACTTGCTGTAGTTGCTAAGAGATCGCTATGAGCCTGACGCTTTATTTCTTACGCCACGGTGAAACAACCCACAGCCACACCGATCGCTTCTGTGGAGAGATGAATCCTGAATTGACTGAGGTAGGGCAAGAGATGGCAGACGCGTTTGCTGTTGCCTATGCAGAGATCCCTTGGCAGGCTGTTTTTGTCAGCCCCATGCGGCGAACGGTGGCGACAGCGAAACCGCTGTGCGACAAAGTGGGGATAGAGATGCAGCTGCGCGACGGGCTGAAGGAGTGCAGCTACGGTAAATGGGAAGATTTGTCTAAAGCCGAAGCGTACGAACGCTATGGTGAAGACTACGTGCGCTGGATGACGGAGCCCGCCTGGAATCCGCCCACCGGTGGCGAAACTGCCGTGCAAGTCGCCAGTCGCGCCTCGCTGGTGATTGCTGAGATTGAAAAGACGTGCACGACTGGCAACGTGCTGGTCGTGTCACACAGGTCAACCATTCGGATTATTGTTTGCAGCCTGATGGGAATAGACCTGGGCCGCTACCGCGATCGCATCGATATGCCGGTGGCGGCGGTCAGCGTGGTCAAGTTTGACGAATACGGGCCGCTGCTGCAGCGCCTGTGCGATCGCGCTCATCTGCCGGCGCGTTTGCGCAATTGAACTGGTCCCTAGTTCTTATCGCTGCTAGAGCTGAGGCGGTGGCAGCGGTCTAACGTAGTTGACCTGCGGTCGATCGGTAAACGACGAAAAACTGCTCAGAATCAGCTTAGTGTCTCTGCCTCGGTTCTCTAGCGGCCCATCACTGCTCTCTAAATTCATGAAAAAGATACCGTCTTCTGCTCGTTTAATTAAACTGAGACCGTGCAGGACTTGAGCGTCTTGTTTAGCCCGCCAAACCAGGCAGACATAGTCTCGTCGATCAGGACAAATATTGTTTTGTCGCTCAATCGAGCCATCTACAAATTTAGAAGGTTCTACTCTAGCAAACTCTTTAAAGATTTCTGGAGAAGCAATTTCTACGCTAGGGTCAAATCCGACTTCGCCAAAAATTGCGTCATCAGGAGAACCAAATTCTATAGATAAGAAACCATCTGGCGCAGAGTTCCTGCCGCTAATCTCATAGTCTGCTGGTAAATAGCCTGTAAACCGCTCATTTTCACCCTGGTAATAGACGGCATCGGACGCTGGTGGAGTGGGCTCGTTTGCTGAACTGGCCGATGCCTCATCCTCTGTCAAAGTCTCATCTATCTCATCAGAGACAATAGTTTCCAATACTTCATCATCCTCTGGATACTCATCAGATGGATAGTCGTCAGATCCGTTTAGAAAACTAATCGCGCCCACTGCCAGTAGTATCGCCGCTAGGCCCCCGCCTAGCCACAGCAGCTTTTTGGGTCGAGGCGAGGTGCGATCGCGAGAAGGGGCGGTCGCAGCGGGGGCAGCTGTTGGTTCAGGAGGAGCGGGCGTCACCGGCTTTGATGGAGAAACCGGTGGTGGAGAGACTGCTGCTGGCGCTGGCTGAGGCGGCGGGGCTGGCTGCAGTCGCGCTTCGATGGGGTCAATATCCTGGTCTTCTAAGCCTAAAATCTGTTGAAAGCGCTTTAGCTCTATGCGCGTGATCTGACTCAGCGGCTGCTCGCGCTCAACTGCCTGTGCAAACGCTGTTTCATACTGCTGCAGGTGCTGCTGGTACTCCTGATAGGGCTTGAGCACCTCGGCCTCAATCGCGGCGGCGGCGGCGGCAGAAAGCCCTAAATTTTGCCGCAGGATATCCAGCGTTGAGCGGCCTATCGGAGAAATCTTGCCGCGACTGGCAAACTGGCTAACCTCTTTGCGATACTGCAGCTGCGGATCGTCGACGGGAGCCTGTGCAATGCGAATCTTAAAGCCCTCTTCGACCGCATAGATTTTCGGCTTCATGGCCGGGGCAACTTCCTGCACTTTAGCGCTGGCATAGTCATGCAGCTCATCGATCGAGATCAGCCCGTCACTGTCGCTATCGGCTGCCCCGGTTTGGATGCCCTCTACGATAAAGCGGGTGTAGACAGAGAGCGCTTCTTCTGACTGCTCGAACGAATATTGCGTCGAGGATGACGAAGTGAGCACCGCTCGCCCCTCACCGCCAAGCTCTGCTCGCAGATCAACTGATCCGTCGTCTTTGGCCTGCATCCCTTCTGCAAACGCGCCGCTAAAGCAGCAGTCAAGAATCACCACCTGACGCTTGCAGCGGCTATGGCTCATGATGTCATGCAGGAAGCTGGCTGGCACCGCTGTGGCCTTGACCAGGTCGCCGCTGACGTTCTTGCGCGTTAGGCGGGTGGCAAAGTACAGTCGGCCGCTGTCGTCTTTAATGCCATGTCCGGAAAAGAACAGCAGCGCCAGATCGTCTTTTTTACGCCCTGAAAAGAGTAGCTCGACCGCTTCTCGTAAAGCCTGCGGATCGGGATTATTTAAGACTTGAATATGATCAAATCGGCCCATCTCCTGATCTTGGAGCACCTGCTGCATCGCCGTGACATCTTGAGTGGCGTTGGGCAGGGGGCTCAGTCCAACCTGATATTCGCTAACTCCAACCAGTAGGGCAACCTTAACCATAGCGACGTTCCTGTCCGAGACGGGCCTATTTTAAGAGGGGGCATCTAGGGCTGCCAGCAGCTTAGCAGCCGTCATCAGGCCGAAATAAACGCCTGTGCCTGCTGAATTGCAGTTTCTAGCTCAGCACGGCTGCTGGCTGTGACTTTCAGCCGTTTGCCGTTACCTTCGACTTCTAGCTCGATAGATTTGCCGCCTAGCCGATCTTTGAGAAAGCCCAGCGCCTGCTTAGCGCTAGCGGCATTGACCTCTGCTGTCAGCATGCCAACCAAAAAGCCGCCCAGCGCCTTATTGCCCTCAGGCGGATCTGGATCGACGACTCGCTTGGCAGTCACCTCATCGAGGTCTCTCATCTGATTGAGCAGCTTCTGCGCTTCTTCATCTTTTTCTTCGTCGTCAAGCTCAGGGTCGTTAAACTTGATGGTGTATTTGATCGCGTCGTCTGACATGGCGTTGCGGAGAATGAGAGGGGCTGACTTTACTCTAAGAATAAGCCGAATCTGCTTGGTTAGGATAGGTTCGGGCTTAAGCGTAATGATTGCTTACTGGGATCGGCACCCTCCGAACATAGGTAGCTGAGAACTTCACGATCTCGTTCTAAGTTGGTCTCGTCGTAGGTAGGTAGTTCAATATTGCTGAGCTGTTTGACGTAGCTCAGCAGCTAACTGCTTTACTAGCCACTTGGGCGACAGCAGCTTTACATTCTTGCCATACTGCAGCAACCGCTGGCGAAACCAAAACCAGTAGGTTTCTTCTGTCTGAATCTCGACCCAGGTAGGCACAGGGGCTGGGTCACGAGCGATGACGGC
>JAAHIA010000225.1 GCA_010671975.1 Leptolyngbya sp. SIO4C1
TAAAGCAAGCGAGCGATCAATTGAGCCGCTTGCTTTGAAATTCGATTCAATTTCTTGCCATGGCCTACATGTTTGAACTCATCGGTATTTTCCCAACGCTCAGCTTTTTTCAGCAGCAGCAGCGGCTAGAGCAAACTCCGAAGCGCAGCAAAGCCTTGGTTAGCAGCTACGACTGCACCTTGGATAGCTTCATTGCTTCTACCGATTTGATCTATCAAAAGCCTGACTGGGATTGGGATGCAGTCGTCAATACGATGGTTAGCTTTTGGCTCAGCCAGGGCGATAATATCTATCGCTGGCGACGCGAGCTAGCAAAGGCCGATCGCGAACAGCGGCTAGTGGCGCAGGTAACCAATCTCAGGGTGTTTAAGTGCGAGCTAGAAACGCTGTTTGATGCCTGAGCTAGCCTAAGGCGAGAACCTGCGCCAGCGCTGCCTCAACGACCTCAGCCCCAGCGCCAGGCTGACTGCTGTGCTCAGTCAGGTAGCGCTTCCAAGCGCGGCTGCCAGGCTGCCCGTGAAACAGCTGCAGCAGATGCCGCGTGATGCTGTGTAGCTTAGTGCCGCGACTGGTCCAGTGGCTGATGTAGGGCAGCATAGCTTCAGCCACCTGCGATCGCGATCGCGGCAATGACTTTGCCGCAAAAAAGGTTTGATCGACCGGGGCAAAGAGATAGGGCTGGTCGTAGGCGGCGCGACCAATCATCACCGCATCGACGTAGGGCAGCTGCGCCTGGGCCTGCTCTAGGCAAGTAAAGCCGCCGTTGATTTCAATCCACAGCTGTGGAAATTCGCGCTTCAGCCGGTGCACCTCAGCGTAGCGCAGCGGCGGCACAGTGCGATTGTCTTTGGGGCTGAGCCCCTGCAGCCAGGCTTTGCGCGCATGGACGGTAAAGCGACGGCAGCCGGTTTCAGCCACCGTGGCGACAAAGTTGGCCATGTCTTCGTAGCGATCGCGCTGGTCAATGCCAATACGATGCTTGACCGTGACTGGGATAGCGGCTGCGGCCATCATGGCGGCTACGCAGTCAGCCACAAGCTGCGGCTGGGCCATGAGACAGGCCCCAAAGTTGCCATTTTGAACTCGACTGCTAGGGCAGCCAACGTTGAGGTTAATTTCGTCATAGCCCCAGTCGGCAGCAATCTGAGCACAGCGGGCCAGCGCCTGCGGACTGTCTCCACCGACCTGCAGCACCAGCGGCTTTTCCGCCGGCGTGAACCCCAATAGGCGCTCTAGATCGCCGTGCAAAATTGCCTGGGCAGTGACCATCTCGGTATAGAGCAGCGCCTGCTGCGTAATCTGCCGCATGAAGTAGCGAAAATGCCGATCGGTGCGATCCATCATCGGCGCTACGCTGATGGGATAGGTGGGCAGCGGCTGACAGCGGGACGCGATCGCGGCAGTGGCGGCTGAAAACATAGGCGAGACGATTTCTATAAGCTAGCTTCTACAGTAATTTTGGCGATGTCAAAAAGTCTTTCGAGCAGCTATGCGGAAAAAGCTGCCTTTTTTATGATGACAGTATTGCAGCCGTTTCTCTCAGCAGCCATCGCAGACTGCATCGAGTGGAAAGGGGAGTCTGAATTTATATCGAAGTCAAGGGGAAGCTAGCGATGTCGCGGGTGCCACTACCAGGGATTGAGCTGATCAAGCAGTTTGAAGGCTGTCACCTCAAGGCGTATCCAGACCCGCTCTCGGGCGGTCGGCCTTATACAGTCGGCTGGGGCAGCACGCGCCGTCGAGATGGCTCCCCCTTCGCGCTGGGCGAAATCATCAGCCAAAAAGAGGCTGACGATCTGCTGTTTTGGCAAATAGAGCAGCATTTTTTGCCACCGCTAGAGAAAATACCGGTCTGGCGCATGCTGAATGAAAATCAGCAGGGGGCGCTGCTCAGCTTCGCCTATAACTTGGGGGCTCACTTTTATGGCGCTTCTGGCTTTTCGACCATTTCGCGAGTGATTCGAGAGCGCCGCTGGGACCAGATTGAAAGTGCGCTGCTGCTCTATCGCAACCCGGGCAGCAATGTTGAAGCGGGCCTGCGGCGTCGCCGGCAGGCGGAAGCCGATCTGTTCAATACGCCCTCTGGCCAGTTCCCTACGCCGCGCGTTAGCCCGCCAGCTCACGCAGCGGGTGCAGCGGACGGTCCTCGGCTGCTCTATCTCAAGACGCCGCCAGTGACCGGCGAAGACGTGCTGACGCTGCAAAAGCTGCTGCTGCGCTCAGGCGCAGGCGTTGCGGTCGATGGCGTGTTTGGGCCAAATACCAAGCGCGCGGTTGAACGCTATCAGGCCGTAAACGGGCTGAAGGCCGACGGTATCGTCGGTCCGCAAACGCTGAGGCTGCTAAAGACGCGCGCCCTCTATCTGACCCAGCCGCTGCTGACTGGCGACGACGTGCGCGAACTGCAGCGGACACTGGCGCAAAAAGGTCTGAACGTTTCAGCCGACGGCGTCTTTGGTTCGCAAACCCAGCAGGCCGTCAAAGCCTTCCAGCAGGCAGCCGGCCTTAAGGCTGACGGCATCGTCGGCCCTAAAACCAGACAGATCCTCAGCGCCCGCTCGCTCTACCTAATGCGGCCCTACCTCAGCGGCCCGGACGTCGAGCTAGTGCAGCGCGCGATCGCATCGCTGGGTATCCCGATTACGCTAGACGGCATCTTTGGTCCAGGCACGCAGGTCGCAGTCGAAACCTTTCAGCAGCGCTACGGCCTTTTAGCGGATGGCGTCGTTGGCCCCAAGACGCTGACGAAGCTATTGAGCACGCCGCCCACGCCAGTCAGATTTTAGATGGCTGCTAGCACTCTATCTGCCTCGCCTTCCAACACCGCCTTGGCCTGCTGCGGCTGTCCCCACAGAACGCGCTCTTGCTTGTAGATCACCATGCCGGGGCGAGCGCCCTTAGGCTTGTAGACATGTTTGGGTTCGGTATAGACCACGGGAACTTGGTCGGACTGCCGCGCTCGGCTAAAGTAGGCGGCAAAGCTGGCAGCGTAGGCTAGATCTTGATCGCTGGGTACCTCGCCGGCATTGAGCCGCAGCAGCACGTGAGCGCCGGGAATCTCCTGCGTGTGCAGCCAGAGGTCGTAGTCGGTTGCAAGTTTAAAAGTGAGCTGGTCGTTTTGATTGTTGTTGCGTCCGATTAGCAGCTCGTGCCCGCCTGGGGTTTGAAAGCGGTGAAAGCTAGGTGTAGCCTCGGGTTTGCGAGCTGACTGATAGGGATCGCTGAGGTAGCCCTGCTGAATGAGCTCATCGCGGATTTCTTCGAGCGCGGCTAGATCCTCAGGGCTTTCGTAAGTGGGCACCTGCATTAGGGCTGATTCGACCTGTTCGAGGTAGCTGATTTCGGCTTCAACATCGGTGAGTAGGGGCATCACTGCGTCGCGAGTGCGCCTGAGCTTTTGATGCTTTTTGTAGAGGGCCTGCGCGTTCTGCACGGCGTTTTTTTCAGGGTTGAGCGCGATCGCAGTGGGCTCGCCAGTCTCAAAGTCGGCGAGCGTCATTGTTTGCATCCCTGGCTGCCACTGCTGCAGATGCGCCATCAGCAGGTCGGCCTGAGCCCGGTAGCGATCGGCCTCGGTCGACTGGGCTAGCCGCTGCCTGAAGCCTGCGGCCTTTTGCTGCAGCTTAGACAGTAGCGCTTTGAGCTTTTGACTGAGCCGATGCGACAGCTGCGCGAAGGCCTGCTGATTAAGCCGATCCCGATAGTAGGTTTCGAGCAGCGGCTGCAGCTCGGCCGGCTCGCAGGGAGGAATGCCCAGAACGGTATAGCCGCTCTGCCACCAGCCGGGCTGAAAGGTCTCAGTCTCCAGCGCCTGCAGCCAGGCCTGCCACTGGGCATAGAGCCGCTGCCAGTCGGCGGCAGTGAGGCTGTCGGTTGAAGCATCGGTGGCAAGCCCGGCGGCGCTGACCAGCTGCTTTGCTAGCGCTGAGCTGAGTCCGCTGTAGGCCTTGAGCAGCATTTTCCACAGCTTACCCGGTACTAAACTGACGCGCGCCTGCCAGCTCTGCAGCGATTCATCTAGCTGAGGCAGCGTACCCACGATGGCGGGCGGATGCCGATAGCGATCGCCGGTGCTGATGGGGCGCAGGCTTGACTGCTGCTCGCTCACCTGATGCGCGGCGGTAACAACGTCCTGCTGCGCGGTCGTCAGCAAGACATTGCTGTATTTCCCCATAACTTCTACATACAGATGCCACTGTGCTGGATCGCTCGGTCGCTGGGCAAACTGTAGGTCAATGGCGCGCTCCCAGTCAGAAAGAAAGTCGATACGCGATAGGGCAAGCCCGCTGAGCTGGTGCTTAAGTTGCTGACTAAACGTGAAGGTATCTGGCTGGCGCGGCGGGGCCGCTCCGAGATGCAGTCGGGCTGCCTGCGGATGCCACGAAATCGTCAGCCAGCCGCGCTGCTCTAATGTTCGTAGAGCCATACAAATGGTATGCCGATCGCGCTGAATGACTTGCTCACAGCGCGCAGGTAGCCAGCGCGATCGCAGCTCGTGGCAGACGGCCACTAGGGTCGTATAGTCAACCGGTTGCACAGTAAAATCCTCTAAGTTTTCTTGCGGATAAAAGCGTGGTTTTGAAAGAAAAAATTATTTTTTTCGTAAAAAAAGGGCAGTCAGCATCTTAAAATTGTATGAGAAATTCTGCAGGGCAGTTAAAATCAGAAAACCAGGGATTATTCTGCCGTAAACCTCTATTTTTATTGGCTAAAATTAGAATATCTAAGTTTTTATGTCATCTGCTCGGCCATGAGGCCTCTTACTATGGATATTAAACTGATCAATATTGGATTTGGTAACATTGTGGCAGCCAATCGGGTGATTGCGATTGTCAGCCCCGAGTCGGCACCGATTAAGCGCATCATTTCTGATGCTCGCGAGCGGGGGCAGCTAGTCGATGCTACCTACGGTCGTCGCACGCGAGCCGTGATTATTACTGACTCTGGCCATGTCATTCTATCGGCAATCCAGCCCGAGACGGTGGCCCATCGCTTTGTGGTGCACAAAGAGACCAGCGGCGATTGAGGCAGCTGACTCAGGATAAGGTTTACAATACGGGCGTGTCGATGTTCTTAAGAAGTTATGCCTGCTGACGCTTTCCGTCCCCCTGCACTGGATAAAATTGTCAGTCGCTTTCGGCGTATTCAAGATCCTAAGCGGCGCTATGAGCAGCTGCTGTGGTATGCCAAAAAGCTAGAAAGTTTTCCTGAAGCAGAAAAAACGCCTGAAAATAAGGTGCGCGGCTGCGTTTCCCAAGTCTACATTACGGCTGAACTGACGGCGGAGGGCGTTCACTTTAGGGGTGAGTCCGACGCTCAGATCACCAAGGGGCTAGTGGCGCTGCTGATTGAGGGGCTAAACGGTTCTTCACCGGCAGAGATTCTAAAGCTGCAGCCCGACTTTATTCAAGAAACGCAGCTGGATGTGAGTCTGACGCCGTCTCGGGCGAACGGATTCTATAACATCTTTAAGACGATGCAGCAGAAGGCGCTGCCGCTGGCCGCAGATTCGACCGTGGGAGCTGAAAGCTAGGCATAAAAGTCTTCAGCAAAGCGATCGCTGTCATAAAACGCTGCTTCCTCATCGGGCGGCGGGTCGAGGCCAATCAGCCCGGGCAGCTCTAGGACACCGCTGGCGGCGCTGTCGGTCAGGCCCGTCTGCGTTAGCGAAGCCAGCACCGTTGCCTGCAGCGTATCCCAGGTTTGAGCTGTCTGCGCTATCAGCTGACGCCCAGCAGGCGTTGCCTGTAGCCGCTGGGTGCGGCCGTCTTTCCCAGGGCCGACCTCTAACCAACCGCGCTTGACCATGCGCTCAACCGTGCGGCTGACGGTCGATTTTTCCATCCCCAGCAGGCGACCTAGCTGCCCAGGCTGAATCTGTCCCTGGCTGACAATGACGGCTAGCACATTGAGCTGATTGATAGTCACGCCGTGCGATCGCAGCGCATCGTCATACAGCCGGGTGACTTGGCGATTGATCTGGCGCAGCCGTCGAGCGATGCAGCTCTGGGTCATCTGCTGGGCAATCTGCTTAGGGGTCATGAGCGGCTAAAGAACTGCACGGAGCCTAGAGGCTGTCAGAGCGTACGCCTTTGACAATGCGCGATAGTTCGCTTTTCTCATTCACCGTTATCCGCGTGGGTGAACCGCTGATGATGCGCTCTAAGTTGCGGAAGGAATCTTTGATCTCCGGTCCGTTTTCACTAATTGTATATTCGCGAATCGCTTTGTCATGCCAGGAGCCTCGCATCTTAAAGACGTTGAGCGCTCGCGACATCTGACCCCGGATCTCGACATATTGCAGCATCAAAATTGTGTCTGTGATGGTCGAAATGTGAGAATCCGTAATCGAGTGCGAGCCCATGAACTGCTCAGTGGTGTTGGTGAAGAAGCCGGTAATTTCTTCCTGCTTGGCGTAGCCGGTGACCCCAATCACAAACTGACGAAAAGAATTATTGCTCACCCCGCGATCGAGGGCCGAAAGCGAATCAATCGCAATCCGCGAAGGCTTAAATTGAGCAATCTCAGATTTGATAATTTGCAGATGATCTTCTAATCCGGCTGATTCGGGATAGGCGCAGATAATTTTAAGCAGTCCTTCCTGCTCAAGGGCTTCAAAGTCGATGCCCCAGGAATAGGCATTGCGCGATAGCTGCGCGCGCGACTCTTCATAGGCAAAGAGAATTGACCGCTCGCCCGCCTTGCAGCCGTTCTCAATAAACTTGCTCACCAGCAGCGTCTTGCCAGTGCCGGTGGCACCGGTCGCCAAAATGATGGAATCCTTGAAAAAGCCGCCGCCGCACATTTCATCTAGCGTTGTCACGCCCGAAGAAACCCGTACGTTGGACGACCGCTGCGTCAGGCGCATGGCTCCTAGCGGGAAGATGTTAATCCCTTGATTGGTGATAGTAAACGGATATTCGCCCTTCATGTGGGTGGTGCCGCGCAGCTTTAAAATCTCTAGCGTCCGGCGTCGCCGCTCGCCCTCTAGCGCGTTGCGGGCAATGACCACGTTGTCAGAGACAAATTCTTCTACCCCAAAGCGCGCCACCGGACCATATTCGTCTAACCGCTCTGTGGTCATTAGCGTCGTCACGCCCATCTGCTTCAGACGGGCCACCAGGCGAAAAATTTCCCGACGTACCACAGAGGCGGCATCGTACTGCTGAAAAACTGCGGTTACCGAGTCAATCGACACCCGCTTCGCTTTATACTTGCGAATAGCGTACTGAATTCGCTCAATCAGGGCTGACAGATCGAAGCTACCAACGATTTCTTGCCCTTCGGGATCGGGTGACGCATCGAGAATAAAGAGCTTGCCATCATCAACGAGGCGGCGCAGATCCCAGCCAAAGCTGTAGGCATTTTTGATGATATCCTCTGGGGATTCTTCAAAGGTAATAAAAACGCCTGGCTCGTCAAAATAGATAATGCCGTTGTATAAGAACTGAACGGCCATCAGCGTCTTACCCGTCCCTGACGTACCGCTTACCAGCGTTGCTCGACCAACCGGCAGACCTCCATGACTGATGTCATCGAAGCCTTCAATCATGGTGCGAATCTTATGGACGCCTCTTAGCTTGGCCGAATTTTTCGACTCATCTTGGGAAGACTGACTCATAACTTGGATAAAACAGGATGTCAAACAAAGAAAACTGCGCGAACCAACGCTATATTTTATGAGAAAGCCAGCTGTTAGCAACGCTTAGCACTGCAGCGGTTAACTAGCTCTGTACTCGGAGTCGCTGCCGCCAGCTTTGGCTATCGGTAGACCTTTCTAACTGCTCAGACCGCTGCTGGGCTAGCTAAAAAGCTCGTCCTCCCGTAACTCATCATAGAGAAGATCGAGGCCGATCAGCACTTTTTCTCTATCGGAAAGGTCACCAATAATTTTTCTGACCGGGGGGGGCAAGATCTTAGCCAGCGTAGGGGTGGCTAAAATTTTATCTTCTTCGGCTAGCTGCGGATTCTTCAGAACGTCGATGACCTTGAGCGCATAAACGCCTTGGAATTCTTCTTCCAAAATATTGTTTAGCATTTTCAAGGCGCGAATTGAGTTGGGAGTATTGCCAGCGACGTAGAGCTTGAGGATATAGGTCTTTTTCGATGCAGCCATATCAGCCTTAGAA